>NZ_JAUBUC010000070.1:0-35960 GCF_036705285.1 Microcoleus sp. B4-C1
GCTCGATTAATTGAGATGTTGGAGTACAAAGCTTTTCTAGTTGGAATTAAGGTAATTGTGCAGGAGGAATCATACACATCCAGAGCGAATTTTTTAGGATTAGATTCAATTCCTGTTTATGGGAAGACAGAAACAGAACCTGTCTTTACCGGAAAACGGATTAAGCGAGGTTTGTACAAAACATCGACTGGTCAGTTGATCAATTCTGACGTGAACGGCGGTTACAATATTCTCAGAAAAGCAATCCCAAATGCGTTCAGCGATGGGATAGGGAGCTGCGTAGTTCAGCCAAGGCGGGTCAATCCGCTTAAAGTAAAAGCAAAGGGAGAGGGACTTGAAGCCTCTCATGTCTATAAATGACTATACTTTTACCAGCTATAATGGTTGAAACCTTGTAGGACTAGCATACAAGCTATTGGCTCACCCCATCTTGCAGTATTTAGGAGAAACTGCTGCCTCTATGACTGATGTGATGCAATTTCTGGGAGATAGTCCACCAAAGTTACTAGCTCATTATCAAATCAGAATCATTGATGGCAACTGTTTAGCTGCGGGGTAGTAATAAATATGTAGTGATTAGATATTTATTGGCTAAAAACATAGTTGTAATGATGGATAAAATACCAAATAGCACCAATATGGTTTTCTAATTTTTTAGAAAATGAAAGAGTTTTTCTTACGATCCGAAAAACACGTTGGCGCAAAGTATTATTAAATCTTTCAATGTGATTAGTTTTTCCACTGTCTTTCCCAACTGGCTGAGGGCGTAGCGAAGGAAAAATACAAGCATATGCAGCCCAAAAATCTGTATAGCAAACAGCACATTGTCGATATACAGAAGGTAGAGAATTCCATAATTGTTTGGCTCCTTCTTCGCTACGATCACCAATATAAAGACCAATAATTTCTCTGGTCTCTCTATCCATTGCGGCGCCACACCCATTGCTTATTTTCTTGGTAATCTACAAATGGGCACAGTTCATCACATTCAACATTCAATCTGACTTTTTTTAGGTTTAACCTTTACTCTGCGTTGGAGTGAGGCATATTTATTATTTACGTAATCCTGTAACCATTTTTGAGAAACACCCGTGCTTCTAGCTATACCAGCCCAAGAAATCTTCTCCAAAAGAACTTGATCGATTAAATCTTTTGTTGCTGAGCTAATTACCATGAAAATGTGGAATCCTCGATTCACGCGAGGAGTCATCCCACACTAATCGAAGCGATATAGTGTGGGGATTCCCGTCTGACTAGCTAAACTCCAAGGGGTAATATATACTTGGATGCGAACCTGCTAACCTGAAATTTTTAATTTTAGATATCAAAGAACTGACTGATGGATTTAGACCAACAGATTCAAGCATTGATCGAAAAAGCTCCGCCCGACGGTTCGACGCCACAAATCTTAAAGGCGATCGCCCCGGCCCTGGTGTTAATTGCCCAACAGCTACAGCACCTTGAATACTCGATCCTGCAAGCGGTAGACCAAAGTTGGGCGATCGTGGTTTTGAGCAATCTCAAGCAACCGGGACGGGAGAAGAGGGTGATTTATGCTTGGAGCAGTATTAAAGATGCGTCGCAGGCTGCGGCTGCTGGGGGCGATCGCCTCAGACCGGTGCTTTTGCCTGTCACTCACATTTTATTTCAGATGATAGCTCTCGAAGGTCTTGACAGCATTGTTTTTTTTGAAAGTCCCGGAAATCAGGAAGTCGGGACGGAAATCCCTCGCGAGCAAGTACAGAGTTTAATTAACGTTTACTTGCAACAGTATCGATCGGCTCCACCGCCGGATCTTGCCTAAACAAATCAATTTTCTATTAATTGGTAACAGGGCATTAGGCATTGGGAATTCCCCATTACCAATTCCCCATTACCAATAAAGTGTAACTTTTTAACCTCTAATAAAGTCTACTCAAAACGTATTCAGCCAAATCAATCAAAGCTTGGCGGGACTCTGAATGGGGCAGCGCAGCTAAGTATTCGACGGCTTTCTGTGCGTGGTTTGTGGCTAGTTCTCGCGATCGCTCTATGCCTCTAGAATCTTCTACCAGTGCCAGGGCCTGCTCTATATCTCCTTCTTGGGCAAATTCCCGTTCTATGAGAACTTCCAAGTAAGGTTTTTCTTCTAGGGCAAATAGTGCGGGTGCTGTCAGATTACCGCTTCTGAGATCCGAGCCTGCGGGTTTCCCCAAAGTTTCCGTTGAAGCGGTGAAATCTAATATATCATCTACTATTTGGAATGCCAAACCAATGTTGCGACCGTAGTTGTACAAATCGTCTGCTATTTCCGCTGAAACCTCGCTCAAACAGCCCGCTGCTTTGGAACTGTTGGCAATTAAAGACGCTGTTTTGTAATAACTTTTTTCGAGGTACGCTTCGATCGACAAGCTGGTGTCAAATCCATTTAGTCCCTGTTGAATTTCCCCCTCAGCTAAATCCATAATCACTTCTGAAAGCAGTTTGACTACTGGCAGGTTGTCGAGATTTGCCAAATGCCAGGAAGATTGAGCAAACAGAAAGTCTCCCGCCAATACTGCCACTCGGTTGTTAAACCGACTGTGAACCGTCGGCACTCCCCGTCGCAGATCCGACTCGTCCACCACGTCGTCGTGCACGAGACTAGCTGTGTGGATCATTTCCGTGATTTCAGCGAGGCGGCGGTGTTTTTCTGTGATTTCCCGATCGGGCATAGTCGCCTTGGCCATCAACAGAACGATCGCGGGTCTCACTCGTTTTCCCTTTGTGCCGAATAAGTATTCTGCAGCCGCGTACAAGATGGGATGACGGGCACCCACTAACTGTTTTAAGTTTTCTGTCAACAGTCGCAGGTCTTCTTCAACCGAGGAAAATAGGAGAGTGCTAGAGATCATGGATACGCCGACTCAAGCCGTAAAGTAACAAAATTTTACATATCATATCTTTATTTTAAGGTAATTCTCTGCAATAGAAAAGAAAAATCTAGGATATCTGCAGTTATTTGTCATCTACCACCCGATGGGAGTCACCCGCCTGGCAGAGGCGAGTAGCCGGCTGCCAGAGGGGTTGCCCCTATTGTATCGAATTGTTAAGGACCTTGCCAAAAATTCTCTAAATCCCAGAAACCCTGTGTTATTATGGGTATTAAGGATTTAAACAATTCTATACATTAAGTACAGCCAGACGGGCAGGTAGCTATTAGGTGCCTGTAAAAGTTTCGTAGAGCCAGCCTTGTTAGTCGATCGCAGCCAAAATTTCTGGTACAGATTTTTAGTTCCTCGCGGCTAAAAGTTTTCAGAAGTTAAGAGTAGCGCATCTTATGTGCACGGTAGCTCAAAGCAGCTAAAGTGGATGGTTTTAGGCTGTTTAAGCATCTGTAAAGCAGTAAATCATTGTTGATGACCGGGAACGCCTAAATGTTCCCGCAGGCTTGATATGGAAAAACAGCCTTCAGAACCAAGGCATGGTCTTGCGTGCTGACTTAATGTAGTAGGTCTTGAACTTGTCCTGCTCCTCCTCGTCCTTGACTTTTGGTTCTAATTATGATTTATCGCGATATTCCTCTAATTATTCCCATTCTGGCCGCCGGCTATGTAATGACTATTTATGTAGTGCTGATGTTGGCCCAACGCAGCGCTAAAATAACTCGATTGGGCGAGTAGTGCACTGCTGGGCAGCCGAAGTCGGCAGCAGCGCCCTCGCTTCACCCTTGAGAATTCGGAATACTCAATAATAACCCTGCCTTGAATGCTTGCGCGCAAAGGCAGGGTTATTATTTACAATTGCGGACACCCTGATTTTCTGGGCTGCTAGTTCCTGCAACACATAGCTATAGTTATCGATGTTCAATGCCAACAGCCTCTGAGGCAGGATATTATATTTAGTAGCAGCTTGTATCGCTCACAGCAAATTTCATCTCAGGGAAACTCTGCCAATGTTCCGAGAAAGCTATTAAATTATTGTCAAAAACGCTGAGTTTGAAGTTGTCGGTTATTGTGCAAAAACTCGCAATATTCCTATTTTTCAGGGCAAGAACTTACAAAAATAAAACACGAAATTTCTGAATCGAGCATCCGGCTTGCTCAACATAAGGAATCCATAAATTTGCACTGCAATTACATATTTCATCAAAGGGTGCTTAAGCTGTTGTGCATTTAATTTGTATGTTGAGGGCGGGCAGGATGCCCAACCCCTACTCCCCACAAGAGGAAAAATTTATTTTACTATGCAATTTAAATGCGGATTAGCTTAACTTGCTGAGTCAGTCAGATAGTCTCTGCCATTTATTCACAGCTTGCCAAGAAGATCATCTGGTACACAGAGAGCCACAAAAGTAATTTTTAATTTCAAAAATATTCTCGATATAACTGTATGGTAGAAAAGTAATTGCTACTATTAATAACCCCTTAAAAATCCATTAGTTTTTGATTAAAAGACTACAACACCGAGTAGAAATTGTCAGAGAATCTTAAGCTACACTGCCTAAATAGTTGTGTAATCCAGACGAACTAAAACAAGTTTTCCTAAATATGATGCACAATGGTTTACAAGCGATAGATAATTGCCTAATTTTAAAATTAGAGGTGAGAGAAGAAAATCCGAGCCTGCTCGTCAGTGGCAACTGAATTACTTGGTAATTTTGCCACGAATATGTGATCCGTTGTTTACCACAAAACCCGCCTACGAAGGCAGCGGGTTGGGACTGGAGATTGTTAAAAAAAGTGTGGAAAAACATTTGGCTCAAATAGAAGTAACATCAGTTATCGGCCAAAGGACGTGTATCGTGCCAATTCATATCGCCGTTTAGCGCGATCGCACTAAAAATCATACCAATGCGGGACTAAAATGCAACTTTAGACCGATGTCAATTCTCTATTGCTGTGAGGATACCGCGACTGTAAAATCTGAAATCTAAAATGGTATTAAGTGGCGGTTCCCCCTGCATCTATCCCCCTTGATTTGCCCATGTCAACAACAGTTTCTGATACTCAAAGCTTGCTAGAACAGGCGATCGACCCCAAACCGCCGGTGCTGCCTCCAGACACACCCTTGAAAGTCGCAATTGCTGCCATGACTCAGGCGAGTGCCAGTTGTATTTTAATCGCGTTTGAGCAGCAATTGCTCGGAATTTTTACAGAACGTGATGTTGTGAAAATAACTGCTAGCGAAATACCGCTAGCAGGGGTGGCAATTTCTGAGGTGATGACTGAAAACCCGATCGCCCTGAACCTCGATCAAGGGGGAAATATCTTCAAAGTATTGAGCATATTGCGATCGAAAAGAATCCGTCATTTACCCCTCCTAGACGAAGGTGGCAAGTTGCTAGGCGCTATCACCTGCGAAAGCATCCGTCAAATCCTCAAACCGGCCGACTTGCTAAAAATGTGGCGCGCCGAAGAAATTATGACCACACAAGTAATAGTTACCTCAAGCAGCGTTTCAGTTTTAGAAGTCGTAAAACAGATGAGAACCCAGCGAAAAAGCTGCATAGTCATTTGCACTGACAGCGACAACAAAAATCAGAAACCTGTGGGCATAATTACAGAACGCGATATTGTTAAATTCCAAGCTTCGGGGCTAGATTTCGCACGTACTCCCGTCACCGCCGCGATGAGTTTTCCGCTGATACCGTTGCAGGTAAAAGCCACCTTGTGGCAGGCTCACCAGTTAATGCAGCAGCACGGCATCCGGCGCTTGGTGGTGGTGGACGAGGAAGGATATTTAGCCGGAATTGTGACTGAAATTAGCCTGCTGCAGGCCTTAGATCCGGTAGAAATGCACGCAAATGTCGAGCTTTTGCAGGAAACAGTCGCCGACAAAATTCAGGAGTTGAACAAAATGAACGAAGAATTGCAAAAAGAAGCGTTGCGGAGAACTGAAGTCGAGGAAAAATTGCGACTCTTAAATGATAATTTGGAAGAACAAATCAAACAGCGAACTTTAGAATTAATTAATGCCAACAGTCAGTTAAAAAAGGAAATACAAGACCGCACCACCGCTGAATCTGAAGTTCGCCGCCTCAACACCGAACTCGAACAGCGGGTTCTAGATCGCACAGTTCAACTAGCAGCCAGTAACGAAGAATTGCAGCAACAAATTAGCGGTAGAAAATTGCTCGAAGAAAAATTGCACTTTTCTGAAAGGAAAGTACGCGCCGTTTTTGAAGCGATGACCGACATCGTTCTCGTGCTAGATAGTCAGCGGAACATTGAAATTTTGCCAACGAATGTGGCAGCGATTTCTGAGTCTGATTTCGATATAGTCAGCTTGACTATAGAACATTTTCTTGACGATGACAACCCGGATGATTGGTGGGTCTTAGTCCAGCAAGTCTTAGAAACACAACAACCTATCAATTTTGACTACTGCTTAACATTTTGCGATCGCGCAATTTGGTTTTCTGCCTGCATTTCTCTGTTCTCAAAAGATGCCGTTATTTGGGTTGCCCGCAACATTAACGCCCGCAAAATAGCCGAGTCAGCGCTGTGCCAAAAAAATGCAGAGTTATCTCATACCTTAGAAGAACTGAAGCGGACTCAAAAAGAACTTATTCAATCAGAAAAAATGGCAGCCCTCGGACAGTTAATTGCCGGAGTTGCTCATGAAATCAATTCTCCTTTAGGGGCGATTCGCTCTTCTGTGCAGAACATCGCCGACTTCTGGACGGAACAGTTGCAGCAGTTGCCGATATTTTTTCAACAACTATCCCCGGAAAGGCGACAGGATTTCTTTGCTTTACTACACAAGTCCAGCCAAGAAACAGATACATTATCTAGTAAAGAAAAACGTCAGTTAAAAAAACTTTTGCAAGGGCAATTAGAATCAGAAAACATTGGCGACGCCGCTAGTCTTGCCTGTACTTTATTAGATATCGGTATCGGCAATAATGTAGAACCTTTTTTACCTTTGTTGAAAGACAGCCAAAGTCGAAACATTGTACAAATCGCCTACCAATTTGCTACGGTACAAAAAAGCACCAAAAATATTGCTACTGCCACGGATAGGGCAGCAAAAATCGTTTTTGCTTTAAAAAGCTACTCTCGTTACGACCAGTCGGGTTCCAAAGTTATCGCTAATATTACCGACGGTATTGATACTGTTTTAACGCTTTACCACTACCAAATCAAACACGGTGTGGAAGTAGTCAGAAACTATGGTACTAATTTGCCCTCTGTGCTATGCTATCCTGATGAACTCAGTCAAGTTTGGACAAATTTAGTTCACAATGCTTTACAAGCGATGGGTAACAAAGGCGTGTTAAAAATTGATGTCAAACACCAAGCGAATGCAATATCAGTCAGTATTACCGACAGTGGCCCTGGCATTCCCCCAGAAATTATGCCGAGAATTTTTGAGCCGTTTTTTACAACTAAACCTCCAGGGGAAGGCAGTGGTTTGGGGTTAGATATAGTTCAAAAAATTCTGGAGAAACATCAAGGTGGACTGCAAGTAGAAAGCGTGCCTGGTCAAACAAAATTTACTATATCCTTGCCCATAGGAATCCCTTGATAGCAATAAAAAAAACCGGGAAATTACCCAATTTTACAATTTTAATAGAAGTAAAGTTTTATGTCTAAACCAGTAATTTTGTGCGTTGACGATGAAGTTGTGGTCTTAAATAGTTTGAAAATTCAACTTAAAAAAGAATTTGGGGATGCTTACCTCTATGAAGTAGCAGAAAATGCAGATGAAGCTCTGGAAATTATGGAGGAAATTCAAAAAGAAGATGAAAGTGATATTTTAGTCATAGTATCTGACTGGTTAATGCCAGGGATTAAAGGAGATGATTTTTTGATTATGGTTCACCAAAAATATCCTAAAATTGTGAAAGTTATGCTGACAGGGCAAGCAGACGAATTAGCAATAGCACGGGTGAAAGAGCAAGCAAACTTGCATCGTTGTTTGTACAAGCCGTGGGAGCGCAAAGAATTAGTAGAAACTATAAAATCTGGTTTGACAAAAATATGAACAATAAACCTGTGATTATTTGTGTGGATGACGAACCGATAATTCTTGAAAGTTTGAAAATTGAGTTAAAAAAAACCCTGGGGGAAGAACACTTATTAGAAACCGCTGAAGGCGGCGAAGATGCTTTAGAGTTAATTGAGGAATTACTGGCAGAGGGCTGCGAAATCGTAGCAGTGATTTCCGACTATTTGATGCCGAATATCAAAGGGGATGAATTGCTGAAGCAGATTCACAGAATTTTGCCAAAAACTATCAAAATTATGCTGACGGGGCAAGCAGACCTAGAAGCAGTGGCGAATACTATTAAATATGCTAAATTGTACCGATACATATCGAAACCTTGGCAGTCGGAAGATTTGAAGTTGACGGTAAAAGAAGCGATTAACAGCTATTTTAGGGAGAAGCAATTAGCGCAACAAAATGCTCAGCTCCAAAAGCTAAATCAAGAACTGGAAACTTTAGTCGAGGAGCGGACTGCACAACTGCGCTTGTCTGAGGAAAAGTTTGCTAAAGCTTTTCGTTCTTCTCCCAACCCGATTGCTATTACCAGACTTAATGACGGTCGTTATTTAGAAATTAATGAGGCTTTTTGCCAGACAATCGGTTATTCAGCCGTAGAAATCCTCGATCGCACGGCGCTTGAGTTGAATCTTTGGGAAAATATACAAGCCCGCGCCGAGTTGTTTAAACTGTTAGATGAAAAACAAATTATTCTGAATTATGAATTTAATTTTCGCACTAAAACAGGGGAAGTTAGAACGGGGCTGCTGTCAGCAGAAATCATTGAAATTCATGGGGAAACCTGCGTAATTTCTGTGATTCAAGATATTAGCGATCGCAAATTAGCGGAAGAAAAACTCCGAGCTATAGCGGCTTCTTTAGCAGCAGCGCAAAGAATCGCCCGTGTCGGTAATTGGGAATGCGATTTATCGGCCAACACAACTACTTGGTCGGAAGAATTATCTCGGATTTTTGGGATCGCTCCAACCGAGCCTGCGCCAACACTAACTGAGTTTTTGCAATACGTGCATCCCGACGATCGACAAAAGTGGCAAACAACGATCGACACTGCTATTGCTAGCGGGCAATCTTACACTTTGGAATATCGAATTCTGCGCCCGGAACAGAAAATTGTTGCGGATAATTCTCCGTCACAAATAAGTGAAGCCGGCTTCATCCGCTACATCGAAGCCAGAGGAGAAGTAGTTGTCAACCAACAAGGGCAAGTGACAAAACTATTCACAACTTTGATGGACATTACTCCACGCAAGCTAGCAGAAATAGCCCTTGCAGAGAGCGAAGAAAAATACCGTCATTTAGTTGAGACTTCCCAAGATATTATCTGGTCTTGCAATGCTCAAGGACACATTACTTTTGTCAACCAAGCAGTTAAACAAATATACGGTTACGAGCCTGAAGAAATGCTCGGCTGTTCTTTTAGCGATTTCTTAGCCCCAGGAGAAATAGACTGGAAATGGGAACTTCAGCAGCGCTTGCTGACGGGAAAAACTGTGTTTCAGTACGAAAATATAGTATTAGGAAAAGACGGTAGAAAGATTGATGTAAATACCAAGGCGATCGCGCGCATGGACGCTGAAGGAAACATCATCGGCACAACAGGCACTGCTAGCGATATTACCGAACGCAAACAAGCTGAAATAGTCCTGCAAAAAGCCAAAGAAGAAGCCGACAGAGCGAACAGGGCAAAAAGCGAATTTCTCTCGAATATGAGCCACGAATTGCGAACTCCCCTCAACGCAATTCTCGGTTTCAGCCAACTTCTTGCCCGCGACCCAGACCTCGATGCCGACCAACAGCAATACTTAGGAATTATTACCCAGAGCGGGGAACATTTGCTTGTTCTGATTAACAATATTCTGCAAATGTCAAAAATTGAAGTCGGGCTGGTGACACTTAATAATAGCACCTTCGACTTACACAAAATGCTAAAAAATACTGAAAATATGCTGAAGCTGCAAGCCGAAAAAAAAGGGTTGCAGTTAATTTTTGATTGTTCACCAGCTCTCCCTCAATATATAGAAACTGACGAAAGCAAGTTGCGACAAGTATTGATAAATGTAGTCGGAAATGCTATTAAGTTCACGGCAGAAGGTGGTGTCAACTTGAGAATCAAACATGAGTTGTTAAAAACTAAAAATGAGGGAGAGATTCAACCAATTGACAGTTGCTGTTTGCT
Source organism: Microcoleus sp. B4-C1 (assembly GCF_036705285.1). Classification (NCBI taxonomy): domain Bacteria; kingdom Bacillati; phylum Cyanobacteriota; class Cyanophyceae; order Oscillatoriales; family Microcoleaceae; genus Microcoleus; species Microcoleus sp. B4-C1. The sequence continues at coordinate 10,145 of NZ_JAUBUC010000070.1, forward strand.
ATTTGAAGTGGAAGACACTGGTGCTGGAATTTCGGCGGAAGAAATGGAGAATTTGTTTAAACCTTTCGCGCAAACAGAAAGCGGGAAAAAAGCTCAAGAAGGAACCGGTTTGGGCTTGCCAATCAGCCAGCAGTTCGTTAAGTTAATGGGAGGGAAGATGACGGTAACAAGCACCCTCGGTCGCGGCAGCATTTTTAGATTTGATGTTAAAGTTTCGCTCCCTAGTGCAGTGGAAATTCAGGTGGCTCAAACAGCTCGCCGAGTGGTGGGCCTGGAACCCGGACAGCCAGAATACCGGATTTTAGCTGTTGACGATCGCCTGGAAAGCCGCTTGCTGTTGGTCAGAATGCTGACATCCCTTGGCTTTGCGGTGCAGGAAGCTGAAAATGGGGTTCAAGCTGTGGAAATGTGGTCGAGTTGGGAACCTCATTTGATTTGGATGGATATGCGGATGCCGGTGATGGACGGTTACGAAGCTACTAAACAGATTAAAGCGCATTTGAAAGGTCAAGCAACGGTGATTATTGCTCTGACTGCAAGTGCTTTTGATGAGGAGCGATCGCTGATTTTGTCTGCTGGTTGCGATGATTTTGTAGCGAAGCCTTTTCGGGAGCAAGTGATTCTAGAAAAGATGGCTAAGTATCTGGGAGTCCGCTATGTTTACGATCGAGAAGCTTCGCTAAGTTCTGATGCTGCGGTGTCCGGCGAGGTTTCCACGACAACTGAAACGGCTGATTTGGCTTTTACGCTGAATACTTCATTTTTGGAAGCTATGCCTGCGGAATGGGTTGATGAATTGTATTCTGCGGCGGATGCGGTTGATAACGAGGAGATTTTTCGGCTGTTGTTGTCGATTCCTCCTATTAATGCTAGTTTCGGCAACGCGATCGCCGATTTGGCGAATAACTTCCGGTGCGATCGGATTATCGATTTGATTGAGGAGTTTAGAAATTGTTGAAGGATGAAAGAAGAAGGGATAATAGGGGCAGGTTCAGGATTATTGATCGTGTAGGTCGATCGGCTATTTGTAAACTCGCCTGCTATAGACTAATTTACTTGTAGCCAAGCTCCACACCCTGGTAATCATCAGTCCTTCCCAATTCTTTAATCTCAAATCTCAAATCTCAAATCTTAACTAGGATAAGTTCTGTAAATATAAAAGGAGTTGATTGAGGAGGGAGTGCTATAATGACTATTTAACCACTTTTGATAATTCCAACAATTTTTAAATTAACAAAAAATAGCGATCGATGATCAAAAATCAAATAGAAGAAAATAAAGGCAACATATTAATTGTTGACGATACTCCAGAAAATTTGCAAGTTTTATCAGCAACGCTGTCCGATCGGGGCTACAAAGTCCGCGGCGTAATTAACGGCAAAATGGCAATCAGGGCCGCGCGCTCTGGTTGTCCCGATTTGATTTTGCTCGACATCAAAATGCCGGAAATGGACGGCTACGAAGTCTGCACCCAGCTCAAGGAAGATCCGAAGACATCCGAAATTCCAGTTATTTTTATCAGCGCTTTAGATGAAGTATTGGACAAACTAACCGCCTTTCAAGTGGGAGGGGTTGATTATGTCACAAAACCGTTTCATGTAGCAGAAGTTTTAGCGCGAATCGAACACCAACTGACTATCCAAAGACTGAAAAAACAATTGCTCGATCGCAATAAAGAACTGCAAGAAGAAATAATAGAACGCAAAAAAGCTGAAGAAGCAGCGGCCGCTGCCTCGCTTGCAAAAAGTCAATTCGTTGCCAACATGAGCCACGAATTGCGGACTCCCCTGAACGCCATCCTGGGTTTTACCCAAGTCATGAGCCGCGACTCTTTGCTCAGCCACGAAAATCTCGAAAATCTCCGAATTATTAACCGCAGCGGTCAACATTTGCTGGAACTAATTAACGATGTTTTAGACTTGTCGAAAATAGAAGCAGGGATAATTGGCTTAGATCAACGCAGCTTTGACCTTTATCAACTCCTCGACACTCTCGAAGAAATGTTTCAAATTAAAGCTGAAACAAAAAAAATGCAACTGAGATTTTCCGTCGAGGCTAATGTTCCCCAATATATAAAAACTGACGAAAAAAAGCTGCGCGTTTGCTTAATTAACCTGCTGGCAAATGCCATGAAATTTACTCACGACGGGGGCCGTATTTGGCTGCGCGTGAGCGTGGAAAGCAACCAGCAACAGCCGGCAGAATCGGAAAGTCATCTTAACTATACCTTCGTCGATCCATTGTTAATTTTGTTTGAAGTTGAAGACACTGGAATTGGCATAGCAGCAGCAGAAATTGATACTTTATTTGATGCTTTCGTGCAAACACAAGCGGGGAGAAAAGCGGCTGATGGTACGGGATTGGGTTTGACAATTACTAAAAAATACGTGCAGATAATGGGCGGGGATATTTGGGTAAAAAGTGTTTTAGGTGAGGGAACCAGTTTTAAATTTAATATCCGAGTATTGGCCGCTATTTCGTCGGAAATAACCGTGGCGACATTTCAGCGTGCGATCGGACTAGAAGCAGATCAACCGATTTATCGGATTTTAGCAGTTGACGACAATCCAGACAATCGGCTGCTGCTGGTTAAAATGTTGCAACCAATTGGTTTTGAAGTCCGAGAAGCGGAAAATGGCTACCAAGCGGTTGAACTTTGGGAAAGTTGGCAGCCTCATTTAATTTGGCTGGATACGCGAATGCCAGTAATGGACGGTTTTGAAGCTGTCCGACAAATTAGAGCCAAAGAGAAACAAACTCAGTGGCGAACTGTAATTATTGCTCTGACTGCTAGCACTTTTGAGGAAAAAAAAGGCGAAATTCTCGACGCAGGTTGCGACGATTTTGTGCGGAAACCTTTTCAAGAACAAATCCTTTTTGATAAGATGGCTTGCTACTTGGGAGTGCGCTATCTTTATCAAGAGTTGCCCCGACTCCCTGTCAGGGCTTTACGGCGTTATTGTGTGAACGAAAAACCCGATTCATTTTTCGGAGGGCTGCTGGCTCAAATGCCTCAAAGCTGGGTGAAGGAACTCCATGACGCAGCTAATGATGTTAATGAAGAGCTGGCGATTCAACTTGTCGATCGCATCTGGGAAAGTCATCCAACTTTAGCTGAGGCTTTAAAAGATTTGCTTGCCGATTACCGACTCGACAGGATAATGGATTTAACTCGATCGAGTTTAAAATAAATGGATAATAGCGAAATTAAAGTATTGGTGGTTGATGACCAACCAAGCAATCTGCGGTTCTTATCCAAACTGCTAACATCCCAGGGGTATCTAGTTTACCGAGCTATTTCCGGTCAACTGGCGTTGAATGTGGCGATCGCCCATCGCCCGGATTTAATTTTGCTCGACATTAGAATGCCGGAAATGAGCGGTTATGAAGTTTGTCGGAGACTGAAAGCGACACCGGAAACTGAACAAATTCCGGTAATTTTTTTAAGCGTATTAGATGAAATGAACGATAAATTACAAGCTTTTCGAGTAGGAGGCGCCGACTATATTACTAAACCCTTTCAAGTAGAAGAAGTTTTAGCGCGCATCGACAAGCAAGTCCGCTTGCAAAAGCTGCAACAGCAATTAAAAGAACAAAATTATCAACTGCAACAGTCGCAGTCGCTGCTTGCTAGCATATTAAATAGTTCATTAGACTGTGTGGTGGCTTATTCTGCGGTCCGCAACAGTGAGGGAAATATTGTAGATTTCCAGTGGCTCTTGATCAACCCTGCCGCCGAAAAATTTTATGGTTTGCTATTAAATGACATAGTTGGCAAGAATTTGTTACCCCAAGTTTCCCAAGTTAGCAACAACGGGTTATTTGATTTGTATGTTTCTGTAGTAGAAACAGGAGAAACTGTAGACCAAGAATTTTATTACGAACAGGAGCGAGATACAATTGTTTGGCTGCACATTGTGGCGGTAAAATTAAACGATGGTCTGGCAGTAACATTTCGTAACATTACCGAGCGTAAACGAGCAGAAATTGCCCTACGAGACAGCGAAGAACGCTTCCGGGCGATATTCGAGCAAGCAGCAGTCGGCATAGCTAAAACCGCGCTTTGCGGTAAGTTTATGCGGGTAAATCCCGGCTTTTGTCAAATTGTCCGCTATGCAGAATCGGAATTGTTACAGCAAAATTGGGAGGCAATTACTCACCCGGATGATAGAAAAGCGGACAGAGAATACCTGCGCTCGCTGTTATCTGGGAAGATTCAAACTTTTTCTGTGGAAAAGCGTTTGCTATGCAAAGATGAGGCAGTGCGCTGGGCAAATGTTACTGTGTCGGCAATGCGCGATGTCAAGGGGACGCTGCAGTATTTGATTTGTGCGATCGAGGATATTTCTGAACGCAAGCTGGTACAAGAAATGCTGCAAGCGAGTTTAGACGCTCAAACCCGCTACGCTCAAGAATTAACTCGTTCTAATGCCGAACTAGAACAGTTTGCTTATGTGGCTTCTCATGATTTGCAAGCGCCTTTGAGCACGATTGCTGGCTACGCTCAACTATTAGAAAAACGCTTTCCCAACCAACTTGATGCCCAAGGGAATAAATTTATCCGCAATATTGTTCATTCTTGCGATCGGATGCAGGCGCTCATTGATGACTTGCTGGAGTATTCGCGGGTAGGTCGCAGTCAGAAACCTTTTGAGCTCATAGATTGCAATCAGGTTTTTGAGGATGCTTGTGCTAATTTGCATTTGGCCATCCGCGAGAATCAAGCTTCAGTTACTAAGGGGAATTTGCCAAGGGTAAAAGCTGACTCTTTTCAACTGCTGCAACTGTTTCAAAATTTAATTGGTAACGCCATTAAGTACCGCAGCAGTGAGGCGCCGGTGGTGCAGGTGGACGCTTCGCATCAGGGGGATAGCTGGGTGTTTTCAGTGCAGGATAATGGTATTGGGATTGCCTCACAGTATCATCCGCGAATTTTTCAGATTTTTCAGCGCTTGCACACCCAAAAACAGTATTCGGGAACTGGTATCGGTTTAGCGATTTGTCAAAGAATTGTCGAGCGGCATGGCGGCAGCCTGTGGGTAGAATCAGAACCCAATCGAGGCTCGACTTTTTATTTTTCTATTCCTATATCAAAGTAAAGTCAATCGATTTTAGATTTTAGATTTTAGGTTTTAGATTTTAGATTTTAGGTTTTAGATTGTAGATTGTAGATTGTAGATTGTAGATTGTAGATTGTAGATTGTAGATTGTAGATTGTAGATTGTAGATTTTAGATTGTAGATTTTAGATTGTAGATTTTAGATTTTAGATTTTAGATTTTAGATTTTAGAATTGAAGAAAGCGACTCCACTGATAAATCCGGGGGCAAGTGAAGAGGATTCGGAGCTTTTTTCTCGCTCCACGGATGAATCCGGGGGCTTGTCACCAAATTGCTTGATTGTCACCCGTCCTTTACTTAAGCTTTAAATATCTTTATCTTTTCTTTACAAAAATGCTTATAAAGTGTAGCATATTCACTGATGACATCGAGCTATAAATCTATCAATATAAATTTATTAGCTCTATCCTTATACAACTTATAAATCAGCGGTGCGCGCAAGACTTGTTAATTTTTTTCAACTGTATCCAGAGCATCTTGCTTTGGGATGCAGTAGTTTCCATAGTAGTTCGCGGAGAAGGATTTGTGATGTGTTTGCAGTTTGCAGGTTCTCGGACAGACTGCCAAGTGAAACAATCATGATTCGCAAACCTTTGCAAATGCAGAAAAACTGTAAATTATTGCAACACAATTTCAGTGTTCTCAGCCAGATTTACCGGATGATGGCAAGAGATTCTTGGCAGGTACTCAGACACGGCTCAAAGTCCAGCGACCTCACAAAAAACGTTCGGAGTGAGGCAAAGCCGTGAATTATAAAAAGAAAAAATTTACTCTTTTAATAGCCAACGATGACGAGGATACGCGCTTTTTGGTGAAGGAAGCACTGGGAGAAGTTCGATTAGCAATTACGAGCGAATTTGTGGAAAATGGAGAACAAGTTCTAGACTACTTGTACCGTCGTGGTCAATATGTTGGTAGCAGCAATTGGCATCAGCCAGACTTGATACTTTTGGATCTGAATATGCCGAGGCTGGACGGGCGAGAAACACTAACTTTGATCAGAGCTGACCCCCATTTGCAACAAATTCCGGTTGTAATACTCACAACTTCCCACCGCAGAGGAGATATCTTGCTTTGCTACCGCTTGGGAGCCAATTCTTTCATATCCAAACCAGTAACTTTTGAAGGATTGCTGGAAGTAATGAAGACTTTATGTGAGTATTGGTTTGAGATCGTTTCACTCCCACCGGATATGTAAGCTTTAATGGAGCGCTAAATGCGTAGTTTGAGTGTATAGTGAATTTGATAAGCGGAAATATTTGCCGATCGCAAGTATCGCTATCAAAACAAAAAAGTTGCCTTCGACTCGCTCCGAACGCTATAGTTGTGTTAACACGTAACCAATGTCTGAAAATTTTGTTGGTTGAGGATGACCTCGGAGATCCGACAATGATCGAAGACCTTCTAGGGTCATTCAGCGAGTCTCTATTTCTTCTCCAAACTGTTAAGTCTCTGGAGATAGGAGTTGGGCGTCTGGAAGTAGACAAGTTTGACGCCGTACTATTAGATTTGTCACTGTCAGACAGCTTGAGGGGAAGGGAGGCGATCGCAGTTTTGAAAGGGCGATGGCCGACATTGCCAATTGTGGTGCTGACAGATATCAACGATGAAAATATTGCCCGCTCAGTATTGCGCTGGGGCGCTCAAGATTGTTTGGTAAAGGGAAGATTTCACCGAACTCTGCTGGTGCGGGCTATCCATTACGCGATCGAACGCCAGCAAATCGAAGAACAATTGCGGCAGCAGGCTCTGCGACAGCGGCTGTTGGGCAAAATGATCGAACATATTCGATCGTCAATAGATCCGGCAAGCATTCTCCAAAGTACCGTCGCAGAAGTGCGCCAATTTCTCCAAACAGACCGCGTTTTAATTTATCGCTGTCAGGATTGGGTGTCTCAATTGGACGGGGAAGAGCAAAAAGGTGCGATCGTCGCAGGTGACGGTTTGCCAGAAGGTTATATTGAAAACCAAAATATTAGTGCTGCTTTGGCGGTGTCCTGCTTTATTTTAGTCGAATCCCAGTCGGTACAAGCAATAGCAGATGTCAGCACTGCCCCGTTGGCTGGCAGTTGCAAAGAATTGTTGACAGATTGTGAAATTGCAGCGGTTATCAGCGTGCCAATTTGGCAATCAGGTGACTGGGAAACGGCAAAAGAAACACAAGAAGCAACTGTTTGGGAAGTCGAGAACAATCAAGATGCAGCGGAAAATTATATCTGGCACCAGGCGAGTGGCAAACTGCAGGCGCAGGGTAAAAATTTGCCGGATTCGATCGCAGAAAATGGCAATAGTTTGTGGGGAATGTTGACAGCATACAATTGCAGTGGTGTCAGGGAATGGCAACAGTGGGAAATAGATTTTTTACAGCACTTGGCAAATCAAGTGGCGATCGCGATCGAACAATCTCAACTTTACCGCAAGCTAGCAATAGCCAATCAAAAATTGCAGCAACTGGCAACTACTGACGGACTGACTGGCATTGCCAATCGCCGCCAGTTCGATCGCGTTTTGAGCTTAGAGTGGCGCAGATTGGCAAGAGAGAAACTGTCGCTGTCTTTAATTATGTTTGACATCGACTTTTTTAAACTTTACAACGAGTTTTATGGGCATCTCGGCGGGGACGATTGTTTGCGCCAAGTTGCGGGGGCGATCGCCAGCGCCACCAAGCGGGCTGGGGATTTGACTGCCCGCTACGGTGGCGAAGAATTTGCCCTAGTGCTGCCCAACACTAGCGCCGAAGGGGCAAACGCTGTCGCCCAGCAAATTTGCGACGGCATCGCCAGCTTGAAACTGCCCCACGCGCGATCGTCGATCGGCCCCTACGTTACCCTCAGTTGCGGCATTGCGACAGCGATTCCTTCTGCCCAGGAATCTCCCGACGCCCTAATTCGCAGCGCTGACAGCGCCCTTTTTCAAGCCAAAACCGAAGGCAAAAATCGCATTTGTCACGCTAGCAATAACTCGGAATCTTCCCCGATTTTTATGTAAAAGTTGAAGGTAATTTGTAATATCGTGTTTAATTTTTCACTCACAACTCATAACTTATATTGTTGACCAGGGCTGTTTCATTCTCACCAAAAACATGAATTTTGTAGGGTAGTGCGACCCCTACTCCCCGTGCCTACCCCCGACCTAGACGATTCGATCGGCTGATCAGACCAAGAGGGCCGGCACGGGGGCGCGGCCCCTACGGAGAATGAAACAGCCCTGTATTGTTGACCTTTGCATCAGAATAATAATTTTCTGAGTGCACTGCCAGCGCGATGCGATCGAGTGACCCGGAGCAAGGATAATGCTCGCTTGCAGGGTATAATTCCGATGTTACGGTATTTGATATTACTGAGATGTTGCACCATTCTCAATTACTTGTTTAGGAACAGGCTTTTCGGCCTGTTCCACAAAGAGTAAATTTTCTTGTGGAACAGGCATCTTGCCTGTTCTTGAGAATGGTGCAAAATGTGATATTTTACCCATTTCCGCTTCCAAATTACAAATTACCAATTGCTAATTTATTGCCCCAAATTTGAATTCCTACCAGTTAAATTCGGCCGCACTGGAATTTCAATCAAAAACTCCGCTCCCTCACCCAATGTCGAAATACAGCTCAATCGGCCGCCGTGGCGATCGACGATAATCGAGTGAGAAATCGACAATCCCAAACCCGTACCCTTGCCGACAGGTTTAGTCGTGAAAAAGGGATCAAACAGCCTCGATCGCACTGACTCCGGTATCCCCCCCCCGTTGTCGGCAATCGATACCGCTACGAAGCCGGCAGCCACCTGATAACTGCGAATAGCGATCGTGCTGGGATGTCGATCGCACTCCTCGATCGAACGCTGCTTGTCCCGTTCTTCCAAAGCATCGATCGCATTAATCAAAATATTCATAAATACCTGATTCAACTCGCCAGGAAAACATTCAATTTGTGGCAATAGTTGGTAATCTTTAACTATCTGAATTTCTCCATGACTGCTGTGAGATTTTAACCGATTTTGCAAAATCATCAAAGTGCTATCAATTCCCTCGTGAATGTTAACCGACTTCCCAGCGGACTCGTCCAATCGGGAAAAATTACGCAACGATTTCACAATCTCGACAATTCGCTCGGTTCCTACTTGCATCGAATTAAACAATTTCGGGAAATCCTCAGCAATATAATCCAAGTCTATTTCATCAATTTTATCCAAGACTTGGGCCGGAGGATTAGGACAGTAATGCTGGTAAACTTTAATCAATTCCAGCAAATCTAAAGTGTAATTGCGAGCGGGATTGAGATTGCCGTGAATAAAGCTAACAGGGTTATTAATTTCGTGAGCAACACCAGCCACTAACTGACCCAAACTCACCATTTTTTCATTTTGAACGAGCTGAGCTTGAGTCGTTCGGAGTTTGTTAATAGCTGCTTCTAACTCTAGCGCTTTTGAACGTTCTCGCGCTTCCGATTCCTGCAAAGCTGACTCGGCTTGTTTGCGATCGGCAATTTCACTTTGTGCTTGCTCAAACAGCATTGATTGCTGGATCGCGATCGCCAACTGCACGCTAATTTGTTTGAGACACTCGACCTCAATTTCCAGCCAGTGGCGGGGGCCCGCGCACTCGTGGGCAATCAATAAGCCCCACAACTTCTCGCCTTGCAAAATCGGCACTACCAAATTAGCTCGCACCTGAAATTGACTTAATAAATTAATGTAGCACAGGGAAAGACCTGCTTTGTAAATATCATGCACAGCTAGAGGGCGACCGTCTTCGTAAGCAGAAGCAGAGCTGTCTTCTAAGCAGGAATCTTTAATAGTTATTCCTTGAATCGACTGCCAATTTTCGCCCACAGACTCGACAGTTATAAAACCGCTCCAATCGGGATTAAAGCGATAAATAACTGTCCGATCTGTTTGCAAAAAGTGCCGTACTTCAGCAACAGTGTTTGTCAAAATTTCTTCTAAATTGAGAGAAGAGCGAATGCGCTCCAGCATTTTTACCACCAGGCGTTCGCGCTTTAATTGCTGGCGCAAGATAGCCTCGGCAAGTTTGCGAGTGCTAATATCTTCAATCACAGCAATTACATAGCTAGGTTCCCCAAACCCATCCCGCACTAAAGATACAGTCATATTAGTCCAAACAAATGAACCGTCTTTGCGAATAAAGCGTTTTTCAATAGAATAATTAAAAATTTCCCCAGCTAACAGTCTGTCGCGCGACTCGACATCTGCTGCTACATCTTCGGGGTGAGAAATGTCCCCAACATTTCGCGATTTTAGCTCTAATTCTGAGTAGCAGACAATATTGCAAAACCCTTGATTTGCATTCAAAAATTGACCGTCGCGCCACACTTTGACAATGCCAATCGCCGCTTGTTCAAATACAGCTCGAAATCGCTGTTCGCTTTCTTGTAAAGCAATTTCTGCTTTTTTGCGATGGCTAATGTCCATTGCCGTGCCACACAGCCGCACCACCTGACCCAACTCATTTTTAACAGCTTTTCCTTTAGCGTTAACGTGCCTAATTTCTCCTGATGGAAAATAGATGCGGTGGTCGATATCGTAAGCTGTTCCTTCAGTCACTGCTTTTTGTACAACTTCTGCAAACCTTTCTTTGTCATCGGCATGAATTTGCTCTAAAAGTTCTTCCATTGTCGGCGGCCGATTCAATTCTCGACCGTAAACTCGAAACAGTTCTTCCGACCAAGTAATAACTCCTGTCTCCCTATCAAATTCCCAATTGCCGATGCGGGCTATTTTTTGCGCTGCTTGCAACTGTTCGGCAAGTTGTTGCAAAGATGCGATCAACTGCGTTTTTTCGGCTTCTGCTGCAACGCGGGCGCTGATATCTTTGTGAGTGCCTGTTATCCGCAGTGGCGTACCCCATTCGTCGTACTCGACTACCTTGCCCATCGCCAGAATCCACTGCCAATTGCCCGCTTTATTGAGCATCCGAAATTCAAATTCATAGATATCAGTCTCACCTTCCAAATAGGAATTTAAACATTCCATTACCTTCACTCGGTCTTCGGGATGCAGCAAAGTTTCCCAACATTTGAGGTTATTTTCAATTTCGGTTTCTGCATAGCCTAGCATTGATTTCCAATAAAAGTCGAAATAAGTTTCGCCAGTAGCTATATTCCAATCCCACAGCCCCAAAGAGCTGCCTGAAACCGCCAACTGTAATCGCTCTTGACTGAGTTTTAATGCCGATTCGGTGCGTTTTATTTCTGTGAGGTCGGCAATTATGGCTATCATTCCTATCGGTTGCCTAGCGCTATCTTTAATGCAGTTAGCTCGCAAGAAAGTTTCTATAATATCGCCATTTTTACTCTTGATTTCAATTTCACTTTCCCAGGAAAAACCTTTCCGCAGCACCCTAAATAACTTTCTCAAGTCTTGAGATTTGGGGTACATTACTGCTGGGCCGCCGGCATTATTTAGTTCCTCCACTGTATAGCCGTAGCGCTGAATAAATGCTTGATTATGATAAACGGAATAACCGTCTAAATCTGCGATCGCGATCGCATCACTAGCACTGTCTACAGCTTGAGTTACCAGGCACAGAGTCAGTTCGGCTTGTTTGCGATGGGTAATATCAAAAATCGCTCTGTCGAGCCACAAAACCAGCCCTTCCAGATTGTAAGTTGGCCTACCTCTTTCCGACACCCACCGCACCGCTCCGTCATCGCGAACAATCCGGTATTCTAGATTGTACGGCTGTTTCGACTCTACTGCTGCGCTGATTTGTCGATCGACCATTTCCTTGTCTGCCTCGTGGACAATGCTCGCAAAACTTAAGCCGTTGTTGCGAATAAAATCTCCAGCAGGATACCCACTAATTACCTCAATTTCATCGCTAATAAATACCATCGTCCACTCAGCATCGTACAAGCTGCGGCAGATAGCGCCAGGGATATTCTCAACGAGCGATCGAAATCTGGCTTCGCTCTCCCGCAAAGCTGCTTCAGTCTGTTTTAAATCAGTAATATCCAGCACGATGCCTTCCCAAACTATATCCCCTTCCTGCCCTATTTCAGTCGCAAAATCAACTCGTTCCGGTCTCGAAACCCCTTGCATCCACTTAAGTTTTCCCGACGGTACAATCGCCCGCCATTCCTGCTGCCATGGCTGCATATTTGCCGCAGAAACAGCAATAGAGTCTTCAAATTGTTGACGGTCATCTGGATGAATAAAACTAAAAAATAGTTGAGGATCTTGCTGAATATTTTCTGGCTCCAATTCATATAAATCGCGGCTGCCAGAAGAAATATAAGGGAAACTTTTTTTACCGTCGATTGAGAGACGAAATTGATAAATTATTCCCGGTAAATTGGCTGCAAGTTGCCGAAGTCTAGCTTCGCTTTCTTGCTGCGCTAATTGTTTGCGCCTATCCTCAGTGATATCTCGAATTATCCCGACGAGATTTTTACTGCCATCGCTATTTTCAAATACAGTTTTTTTAGTAGACAAAATGTGCTTTGCACCGCGGCCGTCCGTAAATATTTCCTCGCTCTCGTTTTCTTCCCCCGTCCTAAAAACTTGTTCGTCATTCTGCCAAAAAATCTCAGCTTCTTGTCTTGGGAAAAAGTCATAATCCGACTTGCCCAGCAGTTCCTCGCGCTGCTTCCCGATCAGCTTGCAAAAAGCATCATTTAACAGTATCCAGCGGTGCTGTTCATCCTTGACAAAAAGTGGGTCTGCCACTGCATCGATTGTATAATTCAAAAACTTTTTACTAGCATCGAGTTCGGAAAGTGCTAAAATTTTTTCTGTAATATCATTGATAGTTCCTGTCGTCCCCTGCGCCTCGCCGTTCCCGCCCCAAATAAAAAATTCTTGCACTTCTACCCACCGAATTTCGCCATTTTTTGTAAGATATCGAATTTGATAGCAATTGGATGTTTCTTGATTTTCGCTCAAACCTGTCAACGAATTTAAATATTGGTATTGATCCTCAGAATGAATGTAACTCAAACAGGAAGTTCCTAAGCTTTCATCAACGGTAAATCCGGTAATTTCCGTCCAAGCCGGATTGAGAAAAGTCCAATTGCCCGCAGTATTTGTTTCAAAAACAACTTCTTTGATATTGTCAACAACCTGCTGGTATTTTTCTTGACTTTTTTTCCATTCTGCTTGCCGTTTCTGGCGGGCGATCGCGCACCTGAGCGTCCGTACCAGCAGCCGGCTGTCTACCTGTCTTTTCACCAGATAATCTTGGGCGCCGGCGGCAATTAACTCGACAGCCAGTTCTTCGTCATCGGCCGCTGTCAGAATGACGATCGGAGTATTGATACCGCAATCTTGAAGTCGGAAAAAAGTATTAAATTTTGGGCTGTCAGGAAGTGAAATATCTAATAAAATTACATCAAAAATTTGCTCCCTTAAAATTTCTATCGCTTCCCGAAAGCGAACTACATTGGTCACATCAATTAAGTGTCCTAGTTGGGGTTCAGACAGCAGTTCTTGAATGAACTCTGCATCTTCGGCACAATCTTCTACTAAAAGAATTTTTAAACCAAGCGTTAAAGTTGACTCAAACACAGATGTCATACCATTTTAGATTTTAGATTTTAGATTTTAGATTTGGAATGACTGATGACTGATGACTATCGCGGTTTGGCTGTTGCGTAAACTAGCATTTTTTTTACGGGTATCCTTTTGCTATTGTTTAGGAATAAAAAAATCAGCAGCGGATGCAGCTACCTAGCTGATGATTGGGGAACTTGAAGCACACGCTTTAGAGTGCGCTGTGTGCTTGCAGACCACCCAGATTTATTTGTAGAATTGAGTTGTTCGCTGCAAGTTGTCCGCCTGGCCCCAAACCTAGTGGCCCAAAATTATCATAGTCTTACAAATATTGCAACTCAACTCTATTTTAATTTACAACCTTTGGCAGGGGAATAGCAAGAGGCAAATCAAAAGAACGCGGATTAATCAGGATTGGCATTGCTGATAGCCTTTGAAAATTTAGATTTTAAATAGCCGTTTAAAGCTTGCCTAAAGTTAAATTATTTGTTTTTGAAATGGTATTACTAAGCTACGAGAATTACCGTTAATTTACAAAATACGCTCTGAGATTGTGTCCGGTTAATAGCCCGCAATTAGCGCTTGTTTGTATTGATCAATGCAAGTCCTCTCTTGAGCGAGTAACCAAGACTTGCATTCCATGCTACAAATTTAATTACAAACTTAATTATGGTTGTCTAACCCGACACAAGTTAACTCAGTTGAGTCGCTCAATTTGTCTGCGGTTTGGGCAGCACAACTGTAAACACGCTGCCTTGACCGACATTGCTGCTAATAGCAATTTCACCGTTAAAAGGTTTTAAAAGTTCAATACAAGTATAAAGTCCTAGACCTGTTCCTGTTGGTTCACCTTCCGTTTTTGCCTCGCCTTTAGGCGGCTTGGATGTGTAAAAAGGATCAAAAAGTTTTGGCAAATCTTCAGATGATATGCCGCATCCCGTATCTGCAATATCCATGTATATGTTCGAGTCGTCTTGCCGCGTCACGATAGTTATTTCTCTGCTTTTCTTTTCCCACATAGCATCCATTGCATTATTAATTAAATTATAAAATACTTGAGAAAGATAGGAATAAATTAATGGAATGCTGTCAATTTCTTCGTCATAAAAGTATTTTTTTCTAATTTTATTTTTAAAATATAGGTTGCCTTCCAATAGCTGAATTTCTCGCTGCACTAAATCGTTGATATTCACCGGGTGCAAATCTTGCTTTTGCTCGTTGCGGCTTTTCATCATCAGAGTATCCATGATCTGATTGATTTTTGTGACAGCTTGAAAAATATACTTAGTATAATTAAACAGAGAGTCTTCTTGAATTTGTGTGGCTTTTGTTTCAATCAAATCGACGCTAGTCTGAATCACTTGCAGCGGACTTTTGAGGTTGTGAACCATGCCCTGAGTCAAACGTCCGATGATGGCTGTTTTTTCCTGGTTGATTAATTGCTTGGTTTTTTGTTCAACAAGTCTTTCAAGGTTTTGGTTGAGGTGGGCAAGTTCGAGGTTTTTTTCTTCGAGTTTTTTTTGCAAGCTGCGGATTGTCAAGTGGGTTTGAATCCGGCTCAAAACTTCTTCGTGCTGGAAAGGCTTAGTGATGTAGTCAACTGCTCCTGTCTGAAAGCCTTTTACTTTATCAGGCGTATCGGAAAGGGCGCTCATAAATATGATGGGAATATCTTGCGTTGACGCGTCTGCTTTCAAGCGTCGGCAAGTTTCAAAACCGTCAATTCCTGGCATCATGATATCCAAAAGAATCAAGTCGGGATGAATGTAGTCAATTTGCTCGATCGCACTTTCGCCGTCTAGAGCCACTAATACTTTAAACCCGTAATTCCTTAACAACTCGAAAAGTACGTCAAGATTTGTTTGGTTGTCATCGACAATTTGTATGATGCTTCTTTCGGAATTCTTATCGTTCATATTCAAGGGAAATATTCAAATTTTAGACTTTTGAGTTGTGGTTTGTGAGTTTAAATCGGATTCAAGTGATTTTCTGCGGATCTAGAAATCCGGTTGCTTCATAGATGCCTTTATTGGCAATCACTCTTTTCTTTTGTGGGCGGGATCTGGGGTCCAACCCCTACTCCCCACAAGAAATTCAGTCTCTGTGGAACAAGCCGGGAAGCCTGTTGCTGACAATGGTGCAAGATCAGAGATTTAACGGATTTTGAGTTGTCTGTTAGCTATCGTCAATTTTAGGACAAATGTTGCTTCAAAAAATCTCGAATTTTCTTGAGCTGAAATCCTTTAGCAAGTTGGCGCAGGTGATGAACGAAAGGCACTAATGTCGGCTCAGAATGTTCGAGTTTAGCCGTTTCTTCCAGAATAGCTTCAATATCGCCCATTGCAGCCAATCTTAACAACGCCAAGACTGACTCTGAGGCAGGAGACACCATCGTTGAGTCAGCACCAGCAATCTCAGAAGATGCTTTTGCAGTTTGATCAGTCCGCTTTTTGGTTTGCGATCCTTCTTCGTAAACCCATTCTAGTCTCAAATGCAGGCGCAATAATTCTAAAAGCTCGTTAGTTTGAATCGGCTTGGTGAGAAAATTATCGCAACCTGCAAGTATGCTCTCTTGCTTGGTAGTCTCGTAAACGTTAGCGGACAAAGCAAGGATAACCGTATCTTTTAATTCCGGCAACTGTCGCAGCCGCCTGGTAGCTTCCCAACCGTTCATTACGGGCATCAGCAAATCCATTAAAATTATATCCGGTAGAAATTCCTGTGCTTTGTGCAAGCAGTCTTCGCCGTCTGTAGCTTGTGCAATTTCAAAGCCTAAATGAACAAGCAGCCTGTGCAACATGGCGCGATGTACTTCGTGATCGTCCACTATTAGCACTTTCCGCTGGGGGCCGGTAAAACCTACAAGCCGCCTTTTTTCTTGCCGGGAGGGGAGTTCAGAACACTGCGCGACTGCGGGTAAGTCTAGATCCAACCAAAATATGCTGCCTTTGCCGGAGGTACTTTGGACGCGAATTTGGCTGCCCATCATTTTGACTAATTTTTGGCTGATGGAAAGTCCCAGTCCGGTACCTTCGACGAAATTGTTGTGATCGCCCACTTGATGAAAAGGCAAAAATATTTCTTCTAATTTATTCTGAGAAATGCCAATGCCGGTATCTTCGATTTGAAAGCGAATTTTAGGGGTAGGGGCACGAGCGCCGATATTTTCTGCTGTTATCACCCCGCGCGCTTGTGTTGTTCCTAGCGGCGGGAGCGACGACATTTGCTCCGCGTCTAAATTCGCGGTCAAATTGATCGTTTGAGTAGCAATTTCCGCTGTGCAACTATAATTTCCACAGTTGGTTTGAGGATAATTATCGGGGAAATTTTCTGCATAACCGACTTTGAATGTAACGCTGCCGCTGTTCGTAAACTTAACGGCATTGCTGAGCAAATTAATCAAAACTTGACGCAACCTTTTTTCGTCTGCCAAAATGCCATCTGGCAGCGCTGACACCTGCTCGTAATTAAAGGCAATTCCTTTTTGAGCAGAGCGCATCTGGAACAAATCAATAATACTTTTAACAAAACTGGAAAAATGCAGGTTTGTCAGAGACAGATCCATTTTACTAGCTTCGATTTTTGAGAGGTCTAAAACATCATTAATCAGCATCAGCAGGTGGTTGCCACACTGGTGAATGTTGTTAAGACTTTCCTGTTGATCGGGGGTAAAGTTTTTATCGACTTTTAGCAGTTGAATGTATCCCAAAATCCCGTTCAAAGGCGTCCGCAATTCGTGGCTCATGTTCGCGAGAAAGTCGCTTTTAGCGCGGTTGGCGGATTCGGCGGCTTCTTTTGCTAATTGCAGGGCGGCTTCTGCAAGTTTGCGATCGGCAATTTCGGTTTGTGCTTGTTCAAATAGCATCGATTGCTGAATGGCGATCGCCAACTGCACCCCCAATTGTTTTAGGCACTCTCCCTCCAATTGTTGCCAGGGACGCGGGCCCGTGCAGTGGTGGGCAATTAACAGCCCCCACAAGTTTTCGCCTTGCAAAATCGGCACTACCAGATTCGCTCTCACGTCTAGCCGAGTCAACAAACCCAAGTGGCAGTCGGCTAGGCCCGCATTGTGAACATCTTCTATGGCTCTAATTCTACCGTCTTGGTAAAGATGAACGTAGGCTGCCCCGAAACAGGGGTCATAAATTTCCATTCCTACAATTGGTCGAACATTTTCGGCAACCGACTCAACAGCGATAAACCCGCTCCAATCAGGATTGAATTGATAAATAATAGTGCGGTCTACTTGCAAAAAATGACGCACTTCTTCGACACTTTTGGTTAAAATTTCTTCAAGATTTAGAGAATATCTAATGCGTTCCAACATGGCTACTGCCAACTGTTCGCGCTTTAACTTCTGTTGCAAAAATAATTCAGATTCTTTGCGTTTTGTGATATCAGTAATTACTGCAATTAAGCCGATTGAATTACTATGAATATCTTGAATACTGTCGGCTCGCACCAGAGCAGTTACTGCTTCGTTGCTCTTAGTTTGCAGTGCAACTTCGCCACACCAAGAGCGACCTTTGCGAAGGCTTTTATAGATTTGTTTGTAATTTTTATGCCGGACATACAGCGCGGTCATATCGCCAAGATTATTGAGTTCTTCCACTGTGTAGCCGTAGCGCTGAATAAAGGCTTGATTGTGATAAATAGACCGCCCTTTCAAGTCGGCGATCACGATCGCATCGCTGGTACTTTCTACGGCTTGAGTGACCTGCAGTAAAGCTAATTCTGCTGCTTTGCGATCGCTAATATCCGTCATCGAACCCACCATCCGCAGAGGGTTTCCGGCTTCGTCCCACACTGCTTGAGCGCGGGCGAGCACCCACTTATAGCTACCGTCTTTGCACTGCAAGCGGTATTCGGCGGCGTAATTGGGGGTTTGCCGATCGAGATAACCTTGGATCGCTGCTTGCACTCGTGAGCGATCGTCTGGATGGATGCGATCGATCGATGCGCTGTTGGTGCTGTCGATTTCGCCGTCTGTGTAACCGATAATTTCTTGCCAGCGGGCCGAGCGAAAAGCTTCATTTGTTTGAAGATTCAGATCCCAAATTCCGTCTTGATTGCCTTTAAGAACTAACTGCCAGCGTTCTTCACTTTTACGCAATTCTTCTTCGGCTTGTTTGCGCTGAATATGATCGCCCAACTGAGTCGCTACAGCCTTGACCAACTCTACTATACGCGGTTCCATAATCGAGCGATCGCGCTTGCAGAATACTAAAACTGCCAGCACCTTTGAACTAGCGTGAATTGGCACTCCGAAACAAGCTTTCAATCCGACTGATTTCGCCATTTGCGATCGGGCAAAAAGATGATTTGTGGCTAGAGAAATATCTTCAATCCATTCTACATTTCTGGTTGACCAAATCCGTCCAGGTACTGCCACTCCGGCGGCGAATCTAATTCTTTTACTTTCGCGGCCGAACCTATCTAAATCGCGATCGCTAGCGTACCAAGTTTCGCTATGTTCCAAACAACTACCGTTAGCAGTCGGTATCCAAGCTTCCGCAAAATTCCAGCCGATCGCATTGCACAGCAACCGCAGAATTTCCGGGAGGGCGCTGTGAAAATCGGCAGACTGACTAATAGCTTGAGTTGCGGCCAGCAACAGCTTTATTTCATCTTCTGCTTGCTTGCTTTCTGTAATATCAGTTGCCGTGCCGAGAATTTGTTTTAACTTACCGTCTGCTGTTT
This sequence comes from Microcoleus sp. B4-C1, assembly GCF_036705285.1. Lineage (NCBI taxonomy): Bacteria > Bacillati > Cyanobacteriota > Cyanophyceae > Oscillatoriales > Microcoleaceae > Microcoleus > Microcoleus sp. B4-C1. The sequence goes on from NZ_JAUBUC010000070.1 coordinate 29,468, forward strand.
TGGCAAATACAGTATCTCGGCTAACCATCCAGCGCCAAGAACCATCCTTGTGCCTAATTCTGTATTCAATTTCAAAGATATCCCCTTCGCTGCCTGTTTCGACTTGCTGTAAATAATCAGGCATTTTGATTAAATTTTCGGGGTGGATTAAAGTTGACATCATCCACGGCCCCATTGCCTGAATTTCCTCTACTGTATAGCCAAGAATGTGGTAGATAGAAGCGTTCCCATAGATATTTTTTTTTTCAATTAAGTCACAAACATACAAAATATTAGGAATTGCCCCAGCAATTTGCTGAGCGAATCGCTGGCTTTCCCGCAGTGCTGCTTCTGCTTGTTTTCTTTGAGAAATATCGCGAACAACGCAAATAGTTTCTCCGCCGGCTAGCATTGTCAGCGAGACATCTATAGGGACTTCCGATCCGTCGCGACGGCATCCTACTGCTTCGGTGCTGTAAGAACCTTTCTGCACTAAAGTCGGCAGGACTTCTTGCTCGAACCTTTGCAGTTCTGCACCTTGGTAGAATATTTTCCAACTTTTACCTAAGATTTCTTCGAGAGAGTTGTAACCGTAGATATTGAGTCGTGCTGCGTTGCAATAAATCACCTCTTTGTCGGCACTGAATATGGCGATACCTTCGGAAGCAGCCGCCATTGCTGCTGCTTGCCTGTGGAGTTTTGACTCGAAACGTTTGCGATTGGTGATGTCGCGGACGATCGCGATAATTTCGTCATCCGTGCAGAAAACAATTCTCGCTTCAAAATCGTACAGTTCATCATTAACGGGCATTTGATATTCTACAACTTGAATCTCGCCAGTGGCGATCGCTTGTTGATGACCCGACAAGATTTTGTCAGCAAAAGCAGCAGGCAATATGTCTTGTGCTTTTTTGCCGATTAGTGCTTTTTGCGGTAGGATATTATCGAAATCTTTTGCAGGTTTGAAGTCTACAAAAGTGCCGTCTGCCCGACAGCGAAATATCATGTCTGGTATCGCATTTAAAAGAGCGCGGTTGGTGGCTGCGCTCTTACGCAATTCAGCTTCAGCTTGCTTGCTAAATGTAACATCGCGAGCCACGGCATAAATCAAACCTTCTTCGGCAAACGGCGATGCAGTCCACGATAGCCATTTATAAGTACCATCTTGGCAAAGATAGCGGTTTTCTAAGCTAATAATCGGGTGGCTTTTTTTAAGTTTTTCTAATTCCGCTACAGTAATTTCTAGGTCTTCTGGATGGACGAATTCTATCAAAGGTTTGGCTAAGATTTCATCGCTGCTATAACCCAATACATTTGACCAAGCGGGGTTTAAGCGTTTGAAATAGCCGTCAAAACCTGCAATGCAAAGTAAATCCAGCGAGAGATTAAAAAATCGATCGCGGTCTTGCTGGGTTTGTTTCAATTCCGTAACATCCATCACTAAACCGTCCCAAACTATATCGCCGTTTGCTTGCTTTTCTGGCTTCGACGCGCCTTGAAGCCATTTCACTCGATCTCCCATAACTTGCCGCCACTGGTGTTGCCAAGCTTGCTGAGTCGCCGCTGAAGTTGCCATCGATCGCTGCAAGTCTGAGATGTCGTCTGGGTGAACTGTTGCAAAAGCCAAACTGGCATTTTCTTCTATTTCTTCTGGCTTTAAATTGTAGAGCTGCCAACTGCCAGAAGAAACGTAAGTAAAAGATGTTTTCCCATCTACATAAAGCCGATATTGATAAATCATTCCCGGCACGTTGTCGGTCATTATTTGAAATCGAGCTTCGCTTTCCTGCAACGCAATTTGCTGGCGTTTGTATTCGGTCACATCTCGCATTGTTCCGACCAACATTTTAGTCCCATCGGCTTTTTTAAATACTGTTTTTTTAGTAGATATAATGCGTTCTTGACCACCGCTATCTGTAAAAAATTCTTCTGTTTCCTGAGCAAGACTTCTTTGCAATACTTGCTCGTCTTGTTGCCAAAAAAAAGCCGCTTGTGCTGGGGGTAAATAATCGTATCCTGACTGGCCAATCAGTTCCGATCGCCTTTTTCCTATCAAATTGCAAAAAGCATCGTTTACAACGATCCATTTGTGCTGCTCATCTTTGACAAAAATTGGATCGGGAGTAGAATTTATCGTGTGATTTAAAAACTCTTCTGATGCTTTTAGTTGAGCTTCGTAACGGTAGCGATCGCTCACGTCCAAGACTACTTTAATCAGGCGGTCTATCGAGCCGTCTAGGGCGCGGATACAGCGAAGGTAAACTCTAGTATAAACGGTTCTTCCATCTTTTCTGCGCCATCTTTGGTCTAAAACATAGCCTTCACTCTGCCCTGCCAAAATTTTATTTAACTGCTCTAAACTAGACTGCAAGTCTTCAGGAAAAACCCACATTTCCCAATTCTCATGCCAAAAATCCTGGCGATCGTATCCCAGTAAATCGCACAAAGCATCGTTCACTTCCAACCACTCGCATTTTTCTGGTGCTGAGGGGGAAATAGGAGGAGCGAGAATGGCAATTCCGACGAGAGAATTCTCGACTACCGAGCGATATTTTTCTTCGCTTTTTCGTAAAGCTTCTTGGTTGTGCTGTCGCTCGACTGCGTAGCGAAGCGATCTAATTAACACTTCGCTGTCAATTTTTCGCTTGACTAGATAATCTTGAGCTCCGGCTTGGATTGACTGCACGGCAAGCTCTTCATCATTGCGGGCAGTCAGTACGACAATCGGAGTATTTAGACTATATTCTTGTATTTTGACAATTGTATTTAAGTCTTGGCTGTCTGGCAGCGAAAGGTCTAGTAAAATCACATCAAAATGTTCGCTGACCAAAAGTTCCTGCGCTTTGCTCAGACGGTCTGTACAACTTACTGATAGCCTTTGGGGTTCGGCTCTACTGACGTTTGTTTCTAATAATAATTCTTCAATCAGATCGGCTTCTGCTTGATTGTCTTCGACCAGAAGAACTTTAAAGCCGTTTCGCTTTGCGGGTGGGCTCAAAACTGATATCATATACCTTGTTTTTTGTCATAAGGCAGTTTAGCCACCTATTATAGCATATAAACAATTGTATAGCCACAAAATCCGCCGTTCCCAGTTGAAAACTATTTGGTTCAACAATTACAATGCACTCTATCTTAGATGTTGAACGGTTCTCAATAACTGGCTTTCTGGCCCATTTCAGAAAGAGTAAATTTTCTTGGGAGGGTTTCTTCTAACCAGCTCTTAAAAGGCTTATTGAAAATGATATAATATCTGGTATCTATGCGATTGTGTTTTTCCTCTAAGTAGGCTAACGCAATCAGGGGTAAATTTTTTAAGGTTTTTAGAATCTCGGTGTCAGGACGAAACTAAGCTGCATAGTATTTTTTGGGGCGATCGCCCCTGTCACCCGATTTTAGATTTTAGATTTTAGATTTAGTCCACAGATGAATCGGGGAGGTTGAACTAGAATCTCCTATTTTTGGTGACTCACGACTCCTATCGGAAAGTAAGTATCGGCTTTTTGGGCGGGTTCAGCCGATCGCGCGATCGAACCCCACCCTTTGTTCCCCTTGGATTCCGCTACCAACACAATCCGAGCGATATCCCCACACCAATCAGCGCTCAACGCCAAAAAAGCGGTGAGAACTATCTTCGTTATTCATATTTTTACCACTTCTTTAATAATACCTTACATAAACTCATTACTGCAAATTCTTTACGTTTTGCAATCAAATCAAATATCTCCACAGGCCTTGCTATTTAGCCAAAAAGTGATAGTCTTGAAATAGAGGCAATCGAAAATTCGGTTGATACAGCCTAGGAAAAAAATTGAGAATTTTTGTAACAAAATTACAATTCCCAATAAACTGTCTTTTGTTTACTGTGCTTTGACCGAACTGAGATGAAGTTGAGAGGAAAAAAGCAATGATCGAAAAATTAGCAATTGATCAAAAACCCGGTGTAATTCCCAAAGAAAAAGCCTTAGTATTGTTATTTGATGAAGTCGGCATCGCCGACATCCCATTAGTAGGCGGTAAAAATGCTTCTTTGGGCGAAATGATTCAACAATTAACCAGCCAAGGAGTCAGAGTTCCCAACGGATTTGCAACTACAGCCCACGCTTACCGGTACTTCATCCAGTCAGCGGGTTTAGAAGCTAAATTGCGCGAAATTTTTGCCGATTTAGACGTAGAAGATCTGCAGAACCTGCGACAAAAAGGCAAGCAAGCGCGGGCACTGATTCTCGACACACCATTTCCGCGAGAACTCCAAGCGGCGATCGCCGATGCTTACGAAAAATTGTGCGATCGCTACGGCGACAGTACAGACGTAGCAGTGCGTTCCTCCGCCACCGCCGAAGACTTACCAGACGCCAGTTTCGCGGGACAGCAAGAAACCTACCTCAACGTCCAAGCTTGCGCTGGCGTCCTCGAATGCTGTCACAAATGCTTTGCTTCCATATTCACAGATCGCGCGATTTCCTACCGCCAACAGCGGGGTTTCGACCACTTTGAAGTCGCCCTATCAGTCGGCGTCCAAAAAATGGTGCGATCGGACTTAGCATCCTCCGGCGTCATGTTCAGCATCGACACCGAAACCGGATTCAAAAACGCCGTATTAGTCACCGCCGCCTACGGATTAGGCGAAAACGTCGTCCAAGGCACCGTCAACCCCGACGAATACTTCGTCTTTAAACCAACACTAAAACAAGGTTTTCTCCCGATTTTAGACAAACGTCTCGGCACCAAAACACTCAAAATGGTGTACGATATCGGCGGTTCTAAATACACCAAAAACGTCTCCGTCATCGCAGCAGAAAAAAACAAATTTGCCATCCAAGATGATGAAATTTTGCAACTAGCAAAATGGGCAGTAGTCATCGAAGAACACTACTCAAAAGTGCGCGGTACTTATACCCCGATGGACATTGAGTGGGCAAAAGACGGCAATACCGGCGAATTGTTTATTGTCCAAGCGCGACCCGAAACAGTACAATCTCAAAAGTCTGCTAAAGTTTTGCGAAACTACAAATTGCAAGGCAGCAGTGCAGTTTTGGCAAAAGGACGCGCCGTTGGCGAATCAATCGGACAAGGCAAAGCCCGGGTGATTTTAGACGTTCACAGAATTGCTGAATTTCAATCAGGAGAAGTTTTAGTTACCAACAAAACAGACCCGGATTGGGAACCGATTATGAAAAAAGCAAGTGCGATCGTCACCAATTCCGGTGGGCGTACTTGTCACGCCGCCATCATCGCCAGAGAAATGGGAATTCCCGCCATTGTCGGCACCGGCGATGCCACCCAAATCTTGAAAAACGGGCAAGAAATCACTGTTTCTTGTTCCGAAGGAGATGAAGGCAAAGTTTATTCCGGTTTGCTTCCTTTTGAAATTCAAGAAACTGCGATCGAGAATTTACCCCGCACCCGCACTCAAATTTTAATGAATGTCGGGAACCCAGAAGAAGCCTTTGGTTTATCAGCCATTCCTTGCGACGGCGTAGGCTTAGCGCGGTTGGAATTCATCATTGCCAATCACATTAAAGCACACCCGCTGGCACTGATTCACTTTGACGAATTGGTGGATGAATCAGTCAAGGAAGAAATTGCAAACCTGACAGCACTTTACCAACACAAACCCGATTTCTTCACCGACAAACTCGCCCACGGAATTGCCACAATTGCCGCCGCATTTTATCCAAATCCAGTTATCGTGCGGATGAGCGATTTCAAGAGCAACGAATATGCTAATCTTTTGGGCGGGCGGCAGTTTGAACCCAAGGAAGAAAACCCGATGATCGGGTGGCGCGGCGCCTCTCGTTATTACGACCCGAATTACCGCGAAGCTTACGCTTTGGAATGCAAAGCATTAAAGCGAGTTCGCGACGAAATGGGCTTGACAAATGTGATTCCGATGATTCCATTTTGCCGCACCCCGGAGGAAGGGCGAAAAGTGTTGGCAGAGATGGCAAAACACGGTTTAGTCAAGGGCGAAAACGGCTTGCAAGTGTATGTGATGTGCGAATTGCCAAGCAATGTCATATTTGCTGACGAATTTGCCCAAGTTTTTGACGGATTCTCGATCGGCTCTAACGATTTAACTCAGCTAACATTAGGATTAGACCGGGATTCTGCTTTAGTCGCACACATTTTTGACGAACGGAATGAAGCTGTCAAGCGCATGGTAGCAATTGCCATTAAAGCCGCCAAGAAGTACGATCGCAAGATTGGGATTTGCGGTCAAGCCCCCAGCGATTATCCTGAGTTTGCTCGTTTCTTGGTTGAGTTGGGAATTGATTCGATTAGTTTGAATCCCGATTCAGTTTTGAAGACTTTGTTAGATGTTGCTAAGGTAGAAGGTGCGGGTTCGCTGATGGATTTAGCGGGGGATATTGCTAAGGTTTAACCGTTTTGGTTTTGGAAAGCAACCGGGTTTCTCAAAAAGTTTGTGGGATGGGCGTCCCGCCCGTCCAAAAAAGACGGGCGGGACGCCCATCCCACAATAACAATTAAAATTGTAAGTTATTTAATTCGC
>NZ_JAUBUC010000071.1:0-4893 GCF_036705285.1 Microcoleus sp. B4-C1
TGTTAGGATCGCGAATTAAATAACTTACAATTTTAATTGTTTTTGTGGGTTGGGCGTCCCGCCCGTCCTTTTTGGACGGGCGGGACGCCCATCCCACTTTCAAGAGTGGAAGTTATTTAATTCTCATTCCTAATAAGGTAGGGGCGGGTTAACAAAAAATATCTGCTCATAATTGACAATCTCAAAAACCCGCCCTTTTAATCGCGGTAACTCGATCGGACACGATCTCAAATCGTTATCAAAGCAGATTTCGTGTCATGTAAGGTGCGTGACTTTCCAGCATCTCGCTGTTAATTGAGGAACTAAAAAGTCACGCACCCTAACGAGTATAGATAAACCCGCCCTTATTAATTCAGCAATTGTAGAATCCGCTGAAGCGGAATTTCCGCGAAATCTAAGCGGTAATTGAGTTCGTAGGCTAGCTCGGCAACCGCTTTTTCCAAAATGTAAGCATCCAGCAAAACTTGTAGTTCCGGTATAGATTTGGGCAAGAAACTTGCATCGGCTGCAGTCGCCAAATAACTCTTGACAAAAGTGAGGCTGACCCAGCGGTGCCAAACGTTCGCCCACTGCTGCATCTCCGGGAGATTTTCAGGGCGAATCATGCCACTTTCTACTTCATTGCGGAGTGCCAAAGTAACAGCGTAACTTATAGATTGCAGCATTCCCGCAACATCTCGCAGGGGCGACCTCTTCATCCGCCGCTCGCTTAAGGGTCGATCGCGTTCTCCTCCGAAATCAATAATTACGAAGTCTTTGCCTGTATAAAGAACTTGCCCGAAATGAAAGTCCCCGTGACAGCGAATTCTATCGGCGGTGATTCTCAAGTTCAAAATAGACTTGAAACGTTCCATGATCAACTCTTCGCGGTTGAGGAGCTTTTGCGCCGATTTTTGTATTTCTGGTGGCAGTTTAGACAGCCGTTTTTTCAGATCCAGCAAAGTTCTTCCCGCCAGATTTCTCATGTGTTGATAGATGGAACGCTGGTAAAAGGAGGTGAAGTTTTCTGGGGCAAAAGCGGGATTTTCTGTGTCAGAAGCTAAAGCCAGGTGAAGTTCGGCTGTCCGCTGACCTAAAAGTTCGGCTGATGCTAAGTAAGAGCCGATGAGTTCGCGAGCTAATTCTGGAATTTCTAGCGATAAATCGGCTACTAGCGAGTTTTGCTGCCGCTGGGTTTGTCCGGTCAAAGCGTTCGGCAAATAATTTTCGGGGGCAGTAGATAAATTATCGCTGGAATGCTTTGCTTCTACTGTCATTACTTGCTCGAAATAGTCGCGCAGTGTGTCTAATGTATAAGACCAAGCATCTACGCTGTCGGGGATTAATTTTTGTAGGATTCCGACTGTAAGGACTTGTTTGGCTGGTGTGTGATATTCCAATGCTCCGGTAATTGGAGCGTAATGTTGGATCGAGTTGCGCTCTGTTAAAAAGCGTCCGATTTCTAATTCAGGGTTAATACCTTCCTCGACTTTTCGCAATATTTTCAGGACGAAGCGGTCGCCGTAACCTGCAGATGTATTGCTTTGTTCTTTTTTGAACAGGTGAGGTTCGAGCTGCGCTAACTCTTCTTCTGATTTGAATGCACTGTCGGCAATTCCTAGCAGTTGACCTGCAACACCTCTGTAACTGCGAGAATTGGCGATCGCCCCCAGCAGTGCGCTCAGAAAACCTTTCTCCCCAGCAGCATCAAATAGTACCCCGATTTCCTTTTTGGTTTCTGGGAAGTGCAGGCGCGCGATCGCCCGATCGTCCACATCGCCTTTAATCTCTTCCCACCCTAAAGGCAAAACGTAAGTTTCCGGCATACCTTCAGTATAATTCAACTGCAAAAACAGAATGTAAACTTGAGATTCCTCTCCCGCGCTATCTTTACATTCAATCGGTAAAACATCACTTATTTCTAAAGATTGAATTGTCCGATCTGAACCGCTAAACCAGCGATTCCGCCGCAAGTATCCCGGCAAAAGATTAAGCAGCATATCGCTTAACTGACTTGTAGCAAAAGCAGTTTTCCAATTACCTATGACCGCCAAAGTAGGCAAGTCTGTGGGAACACCGTGCAGCGAAAAATCTTCGTGTTTAACAGTAAGAGTAAACCAGTAAAACGTGTGAGGACTCAAGCACAAAAAGTAAGGCGAATCGCCAACAGCAGGAAACTCCGTGCGGCCGAAAATCTCCACCGGAACAGCACCTTTAAAGGGCGCCAGGTCTAATTCTGCCGTCTGGACGAAGCGCGACAAATTAGCCACTACGAGGATGTGTTCGTCTTGATAAGTGCGTACAAAAGCTAAAACTTTGCGGTTTTCCGGGTACAGAAACTCGCAAGTTCCGCGACCGAATGCTTGGAAACGCTGCCTAATTGCAATCAGGCGTTTCATCCACCACCAAAGAGAACTCGGATTCGCCCGCTGCGCGTCCACGTTAACAGATTCGTAGTGATATTCAGGGTCAACAATGGGCGGTGCGTAAAGTCGCTGCGGGTTAGCGCGACTAAAACCGGCATTGCGATCGCCACTCCACTGCATCGGAGTTCTCACCCCGTTGCGATCGCCCAAATAGATATTGTCTCCCATGCCAATTTCATCGCCGTAGTAAAGCACCGGCGTACCCGGAAGAGACAGCAGCAAAGCATTCATCAACTCAATGCGGCGGCGGTTATTTCCCATCAAAGGAGCCAAGCGGCGGCGGATGCCCAAATTAATTCTCGCCTGAGTGTCTTGAGCGTAAACCCGATACATATAATCTCGGTCTTCATCACTCACCATTTCCAGCGTCAATTCATCATGATTCCGCAAAAATAATGCCCACTGACAATTATTGGGAATATGTGGAGTTTGCTGGAGAATGTCGCTAATTGGGAAGCTATCTTCCATATGCAAAGCCATAAATAAACGCGGCATCAGCGGAAAATGAAAGTTCATGTGACATTCATCCCCAGCAGCGTAATATTCAACTGCATCCTCCGGCCACTGATTCGCCTCAGCCAGCAGCATCCGGTTCGGGAAGTTTTCATCTACGTGCTTCCGCAATTGCTTCAGGAATTGGTGAGTTTCTGGCAGGTTTTCGCAGTTAGTACCTTCGCGCTCGTACAGGTAAGGCACCGCATCCATCCGCAGTCCGTCTACTCCCAGTGCCAACCAGAAATCTACCACATCTAAGATGGCTTGGCGGACGGCCGGATTGTCGTAATTCAAATCGGGTTGGTGCGAATAAAAACGGTGCCAGTAATAAGCTTTTGCTACCGCATCCCAAGCCCAATTAGATGTTTCAAAATCTTGGAAAATAATCCGAGCATCTTGATATTTTTCCGGCGTGTCGCTCCACACATAAAAATCTCTTTCGTTACTGCCTTTCGGGGCCCTGCGCGCTCGCTGAAACCAAGCGTGCTGATCGGAAGTGTGGTTGACAATCAACTCAATAATGACTCGAATTCCCCGCTGGTGCGCTGCTTCTAAAAGGTCTTTAAAGTCCTCTAATGTGCCGTAAATCGGATTGACCGTAGTATAGTGAGATGTATCGTAGCCGTCGTCTCGGAGCGGCGAGGGAAAAAATGGCAGTACCCAAATGGCTGTGACTCCCAAGTTTTGCAGGTAATCCAGTTTTTCTGTCAGTCCTCTAAAGTCGCCGATCCCGTCTGCATTGCTGTCGGCAAAAGCGCGAACTGGTACTTCGTAAATAATCGCGTCTTTGAACCACAACGGGTCGTTATTTAACATTGAGTTTGGCATGATTTGTAGCGATGATTGGTAATTGGTAATTTTTACTTAAAGTTTGGTAATTGGGATTTCTTAGTTCCAATCCAAACTGATAAATCATAACTTATAATTGGGCCGCTATTCATCATGCCAGCCGCAGACTTTTAATCGTAATTTATGAACGCAAAACTTATAATTTCTTAACTATAGCCATCCTAAATCATTCATGAGGATTTGTAGGGGTAGTGCTAAGAGTGCCTACCCCAGTATTTAGGGGCAACCACGGGGAGTAGGGGTCGGATTGCCCCTACAAGAATTATGGAAATGATGCGAGGATCGCTATATAAAATCTCAACAATCTGTTTTGCTATTTCGGACACAGTTAACAATCCGGGTACTGTGCTACCTACCGATGCGCGGTGCACACCCTACCAAGTCGTGTCAACTTAAGCCTGAAACCCCTCTGTATCTCTCGCTGGTAGCCCAGTCTAGATCCCCCTCGCATCCCCCTTGATAAGGGGAGTAGGGGTTGACTTTGAGAACACTCTTGTCCCCCCCTCTTATTAAGGCAGGGCGGTTTCATTCTCACCAAAATCAGGCTTTTGTAGGGGCGGTGCCAAGAGTGCCCGCCCCCACCCACAGACGATTTCACAGTTTGGGACATGGGGGCAACCACAGGGGATTGCCCCTACCGAGAATGAAACCGCCCCCCCTCTTATTAAGGGGGAGTAGGGGGCAAGCTAAGGGGCGATCGAGTCCTTGTTGACACTAAGCACACCCTACAGACTCAGGGTTAGGTGCGGTATTTACTACCTGCCGGACGGTTCCCACGACACTACGGTACCTTGACGTGGATTGCTAATTTTCGTTACATTAGTTTACATAAAGCAACAAAAGTTAAGGAAAAAGTAAAAATGACTATTGTAATCGCTCTTTTAATCGTCGGTTGGGTAGCAGCCTCAGTAATTGGCACTCAAGCATATTTCCTGGGCGAACAGTCAAAGCCCATCCACGAGCGGAATTGGAACGATGAGTCTTTTGAACAACTGGCAAAATCAGTGACGGGAACAGAAGTTGATTACCGCGTTCGCGTTCCCGCCTACAGCATGGATGCTTACGGCAGCCGCACCATCTCGAATTCTTGATATCAAGTAACAGGTTTCACTATTTTCAATAACAGGCAGGATGCCTGTTGCTA
>NZ_JAUBUC010000071.1:4993-32955 GCF_036705285.1 Microcoleus sp. B4-C1
ATTTTCAATAACAGGCAGGATGCCTGTTCCACAAGAGAATTGATTGTGTGTGGAACAGGCATCTTGCCTGTTGCTAATTTTCAATAACAGGCAGGATGCCTGTTCCACAAGAGAATTGATTGTGTGTGGAACAGGCATCTTGCCTGTTGCTAACTTTCAATAACAGGCAGGAGGCCTGTTCCACAAGAAGACTTATTATTTGTGGAACAGGCATCTTGCCTGTTGCTAATTTTCAATAACAGGCAGGAGGCCTGTTCCACAAGAAGACTTATTATTTGTGGAACAGGCATCTTGCCTGTTCCTAACTTTCAATAACAGGCAAGATGCCTGTTCCACAAGAAGACTTATTATTTGTGGAACAGGCATCTTGCCTGTTGCTAATTTTCAATAACAGGCAGGATGCCTGTTCCACAAGAAAATGGATTATTTGTGGAACAGGCATCTTGCCTGTTCCTAACTATTCGGCAACTACAAACTGTTACCTGCTAGCGCCGGACGAGACTCTTTTTTGCGAAATTGCAAAGAGTTATTTTCACAGTCGATCGCAATTGTATCACCCTCCACAAACGCATTTTCCAGAATCTTGTTAGCCAGCGGGTTTTCCAACTCCCGCTGGATAGCGCGTTTCAAGGGACGAGCGCCGTAAACCGGGTCGTAACCGACATCTGTGATATGGTTTTTCGCCGCATCCGACAGTTCCAAAGTGATTTTTTGCTCGGCCAACAAACGCTCGATCCGCTTCACTTGGATACTGACAATTTGCCGCAGTTCGACCTTGCTCAAAGTGTGGAACAAAATTGTCTCGTCCACCCGCTGAAGAAATTCCGGCCGGAAGTGCGATCGCAGCGCTGTCATCACCCGTTTTAACATCTGTTCGTACTCTTGGTCTGTCTCCCGTTCTTGAGTCAATAAATTTTCATTTTCGCTCTTGTTTTCAGTCTTGTTTTCACTCTTAGTTACAGTATCAACATCAACTCGCTGGGCCGACACCTCAACAGTACCATCGGCCGCCACTTTATAATCTGTCTTTTGACTTGACAAATCTTTCGTTTCCTGCTTCCGACTAGCAGGTTTTTTGACGGTTTTTTCCTTCTTAGTAAACACGTCTAAAATGTGGTCGCTGCCGATATTGCTGGTCATCACAATTACGGTATTTTTAAAGTCAACCACTCGACCTTGAGAATCGGTAATTCTGCCGTCATCCAACACTTGCAACAAAATGTTAAATATATCGGGGTGCGCCTTTTCAACTTCGTCAAACAGCACTACCGAATAAGGATGTCTCCGCACTGCTTCGGAAAGTTGTCCCCCTTCATCGTAACCGACATATCCGGGAGGAGCTCCTACCAACCGGGAAACGTTTTGCTTCTCCATGTATTCCGACATATCGATGCGGATCATCGCATCATCGCTGTCAAACAAAAACTCCGCCAACGCCCGCGCTAACTCAGTTTTACCGACGCCTGTGGGGCCCATAAACAAGAAAGAGCCGATCGGCCTCCCCGGATCTTTCATACCCGCCCTAGCGCGCCGAATTGCCGCCGCCACGGCTGTTACAGCTTCCTCTTGACCGATGACTTTTTGGTGCAAGTGTTTTTCCAATTGCAGCAATTTTTGGCGTTCTGATTCCAACAATCGGTTAACCGGAATGCCCGTCCATTTGGCGACAATTTCCGCAATATCGCCCTCAGTAACTTTTTCCCGCAGCAGGGAAGAACCTTGAGCTTGCTGTTTCAAAAGTTCCGCTTCTTTCGCTTCGCGATCGCGCACAGCAGTTTCCAATTTCCCATACTTTAACTGTGCGGCTTTATTCAAATCGTAAGCCCTTTCTGCTTGTTCGATTTGCACTCGCAATTGGTCTTCTTCTGCTTTCAATTTATTGATTGCATCCAACAACTGCTTTTCGCCCAACCACTGAGAGGACAATTTTTCCTGCTTGACTTTTAAGATGTCAATCTCCGATGTGATGCGTTCGACGCGGAAGCCGAGCCCAGGGGCGAGAGCACCTTTTCCTTCGCCTTCGATCGACAATTTTTCCATTTCCAACTGCATCACCCTGCGGTCAATGCCTTCCAATTCCACAGGTTTAGAGGTAATCTCCATTTTCAAGTGGGCGGCCGCTTCATCTACCAGGTCGATCGCCTTATCCGGCAAAAAGCGATCGGAAATATAGCGAAAAGACAAAGTTGCAGCAGCTACCAGGGCCGAATCAGTAATTTTTACCCCGTGGTGGCGTTCGTAACGGTCTTTCAATCCGCGCAAAATCGAAACAGTATCTTCCACGCTGGGTTCGCCGACAAATACTTGTTGAAAGCGGCGTTCCAAGGCAGGATCTTTTTCAATATTCTTGCGGAATTCGTCGAGAGTTGTTGCGCCGATGCAGCGCAATTCGCCTCTCGCCAACATGGGTTTTAACAAATTTCCCGCATCCATTCCCGAACCGGAACTGCCACCGCCGCCAGTGCCAACAACGGTGTGCAATTCGTCAATAAATAAGACAATTTGCCCGTCAGAATCGATGACTTCCCGCAATACAGACCGCAATCGTTCTTCAAATTCGCCCCGGAATTTTGCCCCAGCAATTAAACTGCCCATGTCGAGGCTAAATAGCTGGCGATTTTTCAAAGATTCCGGTACGTCGCCGTTGACAATTCGCTGGGCTAAACCTTCGGCGATCGCAGTTTTTCCGACTCCGGGATCGCCAATTAACACCGGATTGTTTTTTTGGCGGCGGGAAAGAACTTGTACCACGCGGCGGATTTCCTCGTCGCGGCCGATTACTGGGTCGAGTTTGCCGGCTTTGGCGGCTTCTGTCAAATCGCGGCCGTACTTGCTGAGGGCGTCGGAGTTAGCTTCGCCATCTTGATCTTGGGCTTTAGCGTTGCTGCGGCTGCCTTTCCCGGTTTCGGAATTTTTTTCTTGGGCTTTAGCAGTGGCGCGGAAAGATTTGATGGCTTCTTCGAGTTTTGGTCGATCGAGTGTACCTGCTGGGGGTTTGCGATCGTAACCGGGGCGACCAGGCGGGCCGTCGCCTTTTGTCAGCAACCTGCGGCCGACTCGTTCGTCTTCTACTAAGCCAATTAATAAATGTTCAACGGCGATAAAATTATCTTGCCAAGTCGCCCTGGTGGCCTCGGCAACATCTAACATCACTTCTAAGCCGCGACCGAGGTATAGTTGGTCAGCGTTAGCCACTCTGGGCTGTCGTTTGGCAAAAGCATCTAACTGCTGGGCCAAGCGGGTGGCATCTACCCCAGCCAAGCTGAGAATGGTGTTTGCTAAGCCAAGCTGTTCGAGAAGGGCGATGGCTAAATGTTCAACCTCTAGCTGCTGATTGGCAAAGCGGCGGGCTACATCCTGGGATTTGACAATGGCTTCCCAGGCTTGATCTGTAAATTTGCTAGGGTCTGTTGGCTGCACGTTGGTTCCTCGCAATCAAGGGGATTCCTGTTGTTATCAGTTAATACATCGTCTCATAACCATCATAATCTTTAAACAGGATTATGAATTTATGAGTGCGGTTAACTAAGGCGGAAGTTGTGAAATAATTGACAAGATTGAAAAAGCTTACAGTCCGTAATCCACCCCGAAATTTGCTGCGGTGAGACTCACATCTTGCGCGATTCTCCAGAACGGGCAAGATGCCCGTTCCACAAAAGATAAATTTTCTTGTGGAACAGGCATCTTGCCTGTTCATAAAAGGCTAACTGACAATGGTGCAACATATGAGTTCAGACCGACTAGGGCGATTTCCTTCGGGATAGGTTCGCTGGCCGTACTTATAAAAATATTGCCAGAAACAAGATTTTTTATCGGCTGAGATTTATGCTATTTCCCACTTACCAATTTTTAGTATTTTTCCTAGTTATTTTTAGCCTGATCGTCTCTGTGAAACCCCAAGTCGATTTGTATAAAATTGTCTTGTTAGTTTCCAGTTTATTATTTTATTCCTTTTGGAGTTTTGACTTTCTCTTGCTCCTGATTTTCTCTACAGTCTACAATTATATCATTCTCCGGGTGCTCTGCAAGAGTAAATATAAAAAATTTGCTTTAATCTCCGGTCTAATTTTCAACATTGGCTATCTCGGCATCTTTAAATATTACAACTTCTTTGTAACTTCCTTATTTGAGGTACTGAATCAGCTACAAATTCCCGCCGACTTTCCAGTTTTGCAAATAATCGCCCCCGTCGGCGTGTCTTTCTACACTTTTAGAATAATTTCCCATTTAATCGACTGCTACCAGCAAAAAATCCCTTGTCCGAATTTTGTAGACTATGCCGCCTACATTACCTATTTTCCGCAAATTGCCTCCGGGCCAATCTCGCGAGCTCGCGAATTTTACTGGCAGCTAAATTCACCGGAAAAATACGACTATAAAATTGAAGAAGTTATAGTTTTGATTTTGTCTGGACTCTTCAAAAAATATACTTTATCGAGCTTTTTGTTTAACTTCACTGACTTGCCATTCAAAGTCCCGCAGCAGTACAGCAGCATCGATTTAATCCTCGCGGCAATTTCCTATTCCTGTTTGATTTACGTAGATTTCAGCGGCTACTCGGATTTAGCCAACGGCATCTCCTGTTTGCTGGGTTTCAAACCCATTGCCAATTTTAATATGCCATACCGATCGCTCAGCCTGCAAGAATTTTGGAAAAGGTGGCACATCAGTCTTTCCGAGTGGCTGAGGGATTACGTTTACTTTCCCTTTGGCGGCAACAAATACGGCAAGTTGAGGAAGTACGTAAATCTACTGATGACAATGGCGATCGGTGGATTGTGGCACGGCGCAGGTTTAAACTTTATTTTCTGGGGAGCAATTCACGGTTTAGGATTAATTGTCAACCATTTATGTAAAGATATCCCCCAAGCTATCCACTTTAAATTAGACTATGCCTTTCCCAGATTTGCTAAATTTTGCAGTTGGTTGTTAACATTTACTTTTGTTACTTGTAGCTGGGTATTTTTTGGCACTCCCAACTGGGAAACTGCGGTGAGCTTTTTTGAAGGAATTATCCATCCTGTCGTCGCAACTTTTCAATTTAACTTCTGGCAATTGTATTTAGTAATTGCAGTCATTGGCGCGCTCAACTTGTGGGGCGATCGCATCTCCCAACTATTGCAAACCGTATTGTCATTAAAAAACATTTTCTTCCGGGTTGTCTTAGTTTCGCTGCTCGTCTATACTATCTTGATGTTGGGGCCGAGTACCGTTCCGCCTTTTATTTACTTTAATTTCTAAGACATATGAAAGACCGGGAAATTTTGCTGATTGTTACTTCTGTAATTCTCACTTTAATCTTTTCAAACTTATCATTATTTCTCAAAAGCTTTGCTTCAACTCCTTTCGCAAGTCCAGAAATTAAACAAGCCGCGCGCCAGATAAAAATAGACGGTTTCCGAAAATCCGAACAAGATTTTTGGAGCAAAATTAAAGATATCAACTTCGATAACCTCCCCAAAGAATCAGAACTTCCTCCTGTCCAAACCGAAACAAAAACTGCCGTTCAACCCCCTAAGCCTGCCACTGCTAAAAAACCAACTCAAGGGAAAAAAACAACCCCAGCTAAACCCAAACTGACCATACCTTATCGCAGATTTTTATTTATTGGAGATTCCGTAATGTTCGACTTAGGAATTCAACTCCAGTACACTCTTAAGAAAAAATACAATATCGCCGATACCAAAATAGACTACAAGGTCTCGACTGGATTAAATCGGATAGATTATTATGACTGGTATGCCAGAACTAGACAAAATCTTAATAATTACCAGCCGGATGTAGTGATAGTTTTGTTTGGAGCCAATGACCGTCAAAATATTATAGATTCTCAAGGAAAAGCCCGGGCTGTTATGAGCAAAGAATGGCAAAAAACTTATCAAGAAAGAGTTGAAAAATATGCCAATTTACTGGATTCGTCATCCGTGAGAAAAGTGTATTGGGTCGGTCAATCGATGCCCAACAAATCTTCCTATCTCAAAGCTTTTCCCATCATGAACAATATTTATAAGACTGCCAGTAAATCTTCATCAAAAATCGAATTTATTTCTACTTGGGAGACATTTGGACAAGGCGGAAAATTTGTTCCAGTAGTTGCTAATAAATCGGGTAAGCGAGGCTATGTAAAAAATAATGACGGCTTGCACTTTACCTCCCACGGAGCTCAAATTATCAGCGACTTAATCGTTGACAAAATGGTGAGCGACAAAATCTTAAAAGCTCCGACCAAGAAATGACGAGAGTAGGTTGGTTTTTGTGACTCAACTCAACCAAATTTTTTGACATTTCACCGATTAATGCAAGATAATATATTTAGTTTGGGACGCACATTGGTCTCGATCAACTAGGTTTATAGGGAAAATCTAGGATTGAGTTATAATAAATTTACTCATGAAACCGGGTTTATAACTCCCTATGCGTCCAGGACTAATATTGACAAAAAGCCACAGTAAATGTAATGCTGAATTCAGCATCCAACAACGGCCTCCATATCTAGCAATTGTCATGGCGACAAATTATGACGAGCAATATGTGGAAACTCGATCGCACTAACATCCCTGAGTCAATGGGGTGCAGTGGCACAGCGCTAATCTTCACTCTCACTAAATATACTCAACCTTGGCAAAGAATAAACCTAGTTGAAAAAATCCTGCAACAGTGCGGCATCGAGCCTTTTGCTGAAGTTTTGGGCGTACCCAACAGCGGAATATTCAGAGAAAATATACCGGAATCCGTCAGAAAACCGCATCCGAATTTGCTGTTTCGCGCTTTGGCAATTCAAGCATTGGGGAAGGTGCGAGAGGGGCTGATATCAAGTGAGAGAACGGCTAGAGCAAGTAATTTTAACAAAAATCTGCTGGCGGCGTTAGAACAGGAAGCACGAGGGGGCTCGACTCCTTTAATTCGGTGGTCTGCTGCTGTTAGTATTAAGTCAATGTGGTTGGATGAAGTAGGCCAACAACAAGGCAAGGAAGGTGCTGTCAATTCCACAATCAATGCAGGGGAAATTGAGCGGCTGGTTGTAGAAGAGCAAATTCAACTATTAGCAAGCAACAAATTTGCTTTGGACGACAGCAGCAGAAATGACAGCGGTAAGGAATATGAGAATTGTCTCGATTTTTGGGTGTACGGCCCTAGCTGGCTGCTGCCGAGCCTGCCAATGGATTGCGAGGAATATCTGTTTTGGATCGATCGAGTATTTGCTGCGATCGCACTTAGGGGCCCGTACAAATTGAAGGCCGACAACGATGCAGCGGTAACAAACTTTTTGGAAGTTGCGGAAAAGAATTTTAATGACTTAGAATTCTCCCAAATAATTGCCAAAATTTTTGATTTCCTGCACCACCCGGAAGCGAAAGTCAAAAATCTAGCTGCCATTATTTTAGCACCCTACAAAGACAAGCTGGAGCAAAAATCGGCGCAGATTCTGACAGCGATCCTATATAAATTTCAGGTAAAATATAAGCCTTTACAATCCCTGACTCTTCCCGAAATTGAGGAGTACAAAGCGTCACTGTATTTCGGTAAAATGGAAATTGACGACTTGTATTGTGAGGCTTTGGCGCTGTGCGGCGAGCGGGATGTCGAACTCGCAAGTTTGTTGTCAGCTAAACAAAAGGAATACCAAAATACTGTAGATGAGCAGATCAACAATCTCAGCAAGTTAGTTAAGTCGATCGTAGATTGCCAGAGCTTGTTAGATGCAAATAGGGAACTTTTGTATTTGACTATAGAGCGGCTGCAAAAATGGGATTACACCCTAGGTCATAAACTGTCTGTGCACCGCAATAAACTCCAAAATCTCAGTTTTGACAAAAGCACATCCGAGCAGTGCATAAACCTCGACAACGAGCTAAATTCTCTCAGAGATTCTTTGCAATATACTTTGTATGAAGTCACATCCAAAATTAACAGCCTAATTAGAGATTTAGAACTTTCTGTGTCTAAAAATCACAAGACTGCAACAGATATCTTTAAATGGACATGGGTATTGTTCGGGGTGTGGTTTTCAGTAGGGCTGCTCTTGTATTTATCGGATTCAGTGATTAACTCGCTGTTTACCGTCAGCTACACAAGCGAATTTCTAGTTTGTTGGAATATTTTATTTAGTGTAATGCTGGTATTTTTGTTAGTATTAGCTATATTTTTTTCGGCGATCGCTGCTTTAGACAAGCGCCGAGAATCTAAATTAATTCCTAAATTTGATAGCTTAAGCCAAATAGGGAGCAGTTTTTCTGTCTTGTGGCAAAAAATATATTTGCAGCAGTTTGTACCGTCGGTGCGATCGCATTAAAAGTGTTAAAAACCCCCTAAATCCCCTCAGTAGGGTGCGTCAGAGAAAGAGTTTCAACTTAACTCAAAAAAATTGTTTCTGACGCACCCTACCAGGACTAGAGGACGAACTCTAAGATGCGGTTGTTGCTGCTACTTTCTGAGTGTTGCTACCTTGATTTTCCAGTTGAATTAATTCAACTTTATATCCATCTGGGTCTTGCACAAAAGCGATGACTGTTGAACCGTGCTTCATCGGGCCGGGTTCCCGACTAACTTTACCGCCACGAGCTTTGATTTCTTCGCAAGTACCGTAAATGTCGTCAACGCCGATCGCAATATGACCGTAAGCATCCCCTAAATTGTACTGTTCGACGCCCCAGTTGTATGTTAATTCCAAAACTGTAGTGTCGGATTCATCGCCGTAGCCCACAAAAGCCAGAGTAAATTTACCGTCTGGATAGTCCTTTTGCCGCAGCAATTTCATGCCCAGAACCTCAGTGTAAAATTTGAGGGACTCTTCCAGGTTGCCGACTCGGAGCATCGTGTGTAGTAGTTGCATTTAGCTCACTCCAAATTTTTTAAGCTTTAATCTATTTTAGCGATTTATTGCTGAAAAAACTCGCGCCTCAACCGTCGCAATTGCCGCAGGTTGACAACTGTCTATTTGATTTAGCTTTGTACTTCCACCACACCCCGAAACATATTCATGCCGCAAGTAAATAGGTATCGTCCAGGTTTTTGAGGGGTGAATTCAACAGCCGTTACCTGATTTAGAGGCAATTCTCGCACAATGTGAAAATCTGGTAACAACACTTTTTCAAGACAACTGTTGGGGTCGCGCCTCAAGAAATTGAGCCTGACTAATTGACCTGCTTTCACAACTACAGTGGCAGGATCATAACCCCCGTCTACAGTAATATTCAACTCTTGTATACCCTGAATAGATTCAGCTTGCTGCCCTTTAGATTTACTGAACAAAAACCACCACAATTCTAAACCTATTAATGTCAAACCACCTATTGTGACGCCAACTTTTAAACCTAGTGGCTGTTCAATGCTGCGGAATTGAGTCGTTGAAGTAGAATGCTGGACGGACATTTCTGAAGCTTGAACTCCCGATGCAATTCCTATCACAAGTCCTAAACTCGCGAGACTTCCCCAAATTTGACTAGGCTGTAACATTTTTCTAATTCCTCCAAATTTATGCACTAGATTTGGCGTGAAAATTCCGCAATCGCAAAGCATTAGTAACTACAGAGACTGAACTGAAAGCCATTGCTGCACCGGCGATAATTGGATTTAGCAGCCAGCCAAAAATGGGGTACAAAATGCCCGCCGCGATCGGGATTCCAGCGATGTTGTAAATAAACGCAAAAAACAGATTTTCGCGGATGTTCCGCATGGTGGCGCGGGAAAGTTTAATTGCTGTAACTATGCCTTGCAAATCGCCTGAAATTAAGGTAATGTCGCTGGCGGCGATCGCCACATCGGTGCCGGTGCCGATCGCAATTCCCACGTCTGCTAAGGCCAAAGCTGGTGCATCGTTAATCCCGTCTCCCACCATCGCGACAATTTTTCCTCCCCGTTGCAGGGCTTGAATTTGAGCTGCTTTTTGGTCGGGTCTAACTTCGGCAAAAACGCGAGTAATGCCCACGGATTGGGCGATCGACTCCGCAGTCGCGCGATTATCCCCAGTCAACATCGCCACCTCTAAACCGAGTTTTTGAAGTGCTTTAACCGCCTGCGCGGACGATGGTTTGAGGGCATCAGCAATGCCCAGAATTGCCTCTATTTTGCCTGCTACAGCCATCCAAACAACCGTTTTGCTCGCAGCTTCCAAAGCTCTCGCGCGCAGTTCCAGATATTCAGTATCGCAGCCTAGTTCCTGCATCCACCTCAGCGTTCCCAGGGCGATCGACTTTCCGCCTACAACCCCGCGCACGCCACTCCCGGCGATCGCCTCAAAATCCTTAACATCCGTCAAATTAACCTCTTGAGATTGAGCGTATCTAACAACAGCTTCCCCCAAAGGATGCTCCGAATTTCGCTCTACAGACGCCGCCAATTGCAGCAACTTTAACTCATTGCTATTCTCCGTTCCTTTAATTGTCACAAAATCAGTTACAGTCGGCTTGCCTTCAGTAAGAGTTCCAGTTTTATCTAACACGATAATTTGGATTTTATGAGCCAATTCTAAACTCTCGGCTCCTTTAATTAAAATCCCATTTTCTGCACCTTTCCCAGTTCCCACCATCACAGCAGTCGGAGTCGCCAAACCCAAAGCACAGGGACAGGCAATAATCAGCACTTCCACCATTGTCACTGTGGCTAGAGTGAAGTTTCCCGTCGCGTTAAACCAGATAATGAAAGTAGCTAAAGCGACGGCAATTACTACAGGAACAAACCAACCAGTCACTTGGTCTGCTAACTTTTGGATCGGTGCTTTTGACCCCTGTGCGTCCTGCACCATCTTGACAATTTGAGCTAAAAATGTATCTTTGCCAACTCTTGTCGCCCGAAACTTGAAGCTGCCAGTTTTATTAATTGTGGCTCCGATAACTTCGTCGCCAAGCTGCTTTTTGACAGCCAAACTTTCTCCCGTAACCATTGCTTCGTCTACCGTCGAAGCCCCCTCAATTACCTCTCCATCTACGGGGATTTGCTCTCCCGGCCGCACCTGCACGATGTCGCCAATTTCCACTTGGGCGATCGGCACTTCCAACTCTTCCCCGTTGCGAATTATTCGAGCAGTTTTTGCTTGCAAACCCATGAGTTTGCGAATGGCTTCGGAAGTCTCTCCCTTCGCCCGATTTTCTATGGTTTTCCCCAACAAAATTAAGGCAATAACGCTGGCGGCAACTTCGTAGTAAACGCCAGAATTTAAACCTTGGGCTGTGAATAAACCTGGGAAAAATGTCACAAATACAGAATAAAAGTAAGCAGCACTTGTACCCAAGGCAATCAGAGTATCCATTGTCGCCACCCGCCGTTTTAGGGATTTCCAAGCTCCCACATAAAACGATTTCCCGCACCAAAATTGTACGGGGGATGTCAGGACTAATTGCAGCCAATAATTGTGCAGCCATGCGGGAATAAATGGCAGGTGCAAGCCGGTCATCGCTGGAATAGAACCCACCACTAGCAGGATGCTGATGATACCTGCTGTCCAGAGTTTCCGCTGCAAGGTTTGAGATTCAGATTTGCGATCGGCTTGTTCGGAATCATCCTCTGGTCCCGCCATTTCTTGAAGCGGCAAAGCTTCGTATCCCGCATCATCAACAGCAGATTGAATTGTTTCTAACTCGGTTTGCTTGGAGTCGTATTGGATGGTTGCTTGTTCCATCCCAAAATTGACATGACACTCAATTACGCCGGGAACAGATTGGATTGCTTGTTCGATAGATGAAGCACAAGAAGCACAACTCATGCCCCGCAATTTAAGTGTGAGATTGTCCATAGATGCCCTCCTCAATGAGACATTTACCCTTTGTCTTTAAATAGTTGGATAGCCAGCAGATGCGATCGCTTTCCTAACTTCACTTTCTGACTTAGCGGTTTGAATCGTGACCAATTTTGTCTTGAGATCGGCCTCAACCGTTGAGGCTGAGTCAATAGCTTGGACTGCTTTTGTGATTGTAGTCGCACAAGCAGAACAAGCCATCTTAGGAACTTTTAGCTGTAAAGTCATAATTTGAACCTCAGCAGAAACTATTCTGCTCAATAAATGAATTAACTCCATTGTAAAGTCTCCAGTACACTGGAGAGTCAAGGGGAATTGCAAAATAAATCAGGAATTATGAAAAAAGTGGTTTGACACCCTACCCATAGGGGTAAGGCGCGGACTGTGTACCCTACATAATTAGGTTCAAGTGAGTTCTGTAAATCTTAACTTTGAGTGCGATCGACGGCACAGAAATAATTCTTTACAAGTTTGCAGCAAAAATTTCATCCTAATTTCATTTATATGTGAAAAACTGAAGAGAAATGGCCAGTTTAAGGATATAAGCTCTATGAAACCAATTTCATTGAAAACAGGCTTTGCAGCGCTGACGTTGACCGCCACAGCCGCTTTAACCAGTGGAGTGCTTGCAGCTTGTTCAAATGCCCCTTCCAGTGAAACTCCCGCCCCAAATGTTACGGCTGCAACCGAAGCAAACAACAAGCAAGACGTGGTACAAGGCGGTGGGATGGGTGGCATGAATCATGGCATGAATCATGGCATGAATCACGATATGTCAATGGATTTAGGCCCTGCTGATGCCGACTACGATTTGCGATTTATTGATGGCATGACAGTACACCATCAAGGTGCTGTAAACATGGCTCAAGATGTGCTTAAACAATCCAAACGCCCGGAAATGAAAAAACTTGCCACTGATATAATTGCTGCTCAAAACCGCGAAATAAATCAAATGAAAGAGTGGCGAAAAACTTGGTATCCCAAAGCCAGCAGTACGCCGATGGCTTATCACGCTCCCATGGGTCACATGATGGCAATGACTCCCGAACAAATGCAAAGCATGATGATGAGCATGGATTTAGGGGCCGCTGACGACCAATTTGACTTGCGATTTATCAATGCGATGATTCCTCACCACGAAGGAGCTTTAGTGATGGCTGAAGATGTTTTGAAGAAGTCGAAACGGCCGGAAATGAAGAAATTAGCTCAAGAAATTCTGACTTCGCAAAAGCAAGAAATTGAGCAAATGAAACAGTGGCGGCAAGCTTGGTACAAACAGTAATTTAGCTCACATCAACAAAACGTGACCCAACTCCAGAAAATGAGTGACATTAATCACAGTAGCTCAAGAGTTCCGAAAATACTTGCTTCACAAAAGCAAGTAATTGAACAAAGGAAAAAGTGGCGACAACCTTGGTAGACAAAGTAATATAGCTCGACTGTGGCTGTCAGCATTTGTCTGACTCCACCTCAGTTTCTTGAGAGTACCTACACATACTGTAGATAATGGAGCCGCCCTACCTCTAAAGTAGTAGAAACTTACGTAAGAATACTGTAGACAATTGCTCATCTCTACCTCTAAAGTAGTAGGTAAGTCAGTAAAAAGCTATATGGATAGAGAGGGTAGTGTATGATATTGAATAGCTTGGAATTAAACACCACTTATAAGTCAAATGCAGCCGTAGATGAGCTACTGAGCGCATTGACAAAAGAAATTGCAGCGCCAGCAGAGATAAAAAAACCTGAAAAAAATCTACAGCATAATCGCTTGTCATTAGGCAAAACTTATCTTCATATTTTAGAATCTGGTGGGCATCTGGGCTGCTGAGGCGAAATTTCATCCTAATTTCATTTGACCCTGAAATACTAGGTTGAGTAGAGCATTTCTAGCTCTTGGTCATTGCTTAGCGGTCGCTTCTTGGAAAATGCTAATAAGTAACTTTACTTAATGGGTATCACTTACTTACCTTGGCAAAATACCAACTGCTAAACCTGTGGCACTCAACCTGATTTCAAGGACAATGCCAACGATGATATTTCACAAATATGCTCAATCTCCGGCCATTATTAGCAGCTTTTCTGGAATTTTGTTCAGCCTAATTTTGCTAAGTTCTCCGGCTGTCGTTTTGGCACACGCGGGACACGGAGATGAATTTCACCAAAGCGGCGAAACAACTCAAACTCCTGCTGCTATTTCTGTCGATGCGGAAACATCGAAGCGGATCGGAATTAAAGTTGAGTCAGTGAAAGCTCAGCGATTGGCTGTGGGCATTAAAACTACCGGACAAATTGAGACTTTACCCAACCAAAAAGTTGAAGTTCGGGCTCCCGTCAGCGGCACAGCGGTTGAGTTGCTAGTCAAACCGGGTGACAAAGTATCAAAAGGTCAACCTGTTGCTGTTTTATCGAGTGCGGAATTAGGGCAATTGCGCGTGGAATCGATCGCAAAACGAGCTGAAGCAGAAGGCGATTTGCAGCAGGCGCAGGCTGACTTTAAGTTAGCTCAAGAAAATTACGATCGCCAAAGTCAAATATCCGCAGCAGAAATCGCCCAAGCCCAAACCCAATTGGCAGCGGTAACTAAGCAGTACCAGCAAGAACAAGAATTAGTAAATAATCGTTCCGTGGTGCAAGCCGCTCAAGAAAACTATCAGCGTCAAGTTGAAATAGCGCAAGCAGAAATAGCGCGGGCAGAAACTGAACTGACAGTGGCTAAAGAACAGTTCGATCGCGACAAAGAATTAGTGGCATCAGGGGCGATCGCGCGGCGCACAATGCTGGAATCGCAAGCCCACTTCGCCGAAGCACAAGCCGCTCTTGCTAAGGCAAAAAGCCGTCCTGAAGTTATCAAAGCCCAAACCGAAATTAAACAAGCCGAAGTAGACCTGCCGATGCGGGAATTGCGGGAATCTCAAGGCAGAGTAGCAGACGCAAAAGCTCAACTTACCAGAGCTCTGAGTCGCCGGGAAGTCCTAGAAGCCGAGAACCAACTCAAACGCGGCAAAACTGCCGTCGAAGTCGCTCAGTCGCGCATTCGCTTGGCTGATGCAGCCTATCAAGCGCGACTGCAACAATTAGGAACTGTTGCCAACGATCGAGGACTCGTTACCGTAGTTGCTCCGATTTCGGGGACGGTAGCCGATCGCGAAATCACCCCCGGAGAATCAGTAAACTCGGCGGAAAAACCGCTGATGAGTATCTTAAACGACAGCAGCGTTTTTGCCACAGCAAATATTTACGAAAAAGACCTGAATCAAATCCAGTCAGGTCAAAAAGTAATGGTAAAAATTGCTAGTTTCCCTAACCGCACTTTCACCGGAATAATTAACTTAATTGGCTCTGTGGTAGAAGGTGAAAACCGGGCTATTCCTGTCAAAGCGGAAATTGATAATAGTGATGGTGTCCTCAAACCGAATATGTTTGCCGAATTAGAAATATTAACCAGTCGAACTACAACACCAGTTCTGGCAATTCCTACCTCAGCCATTGTAGAAGCTAATGGGAAGCAGTTGGTTTACCTGCAAAATGGCAATGCTTTTCAAGCAGTTGAAGTTACTTTAGGTAATACTTCCGCGGATTTAATAGAGGTTAAAAGTGGTTTATTTGAGGGAGATTTAATAGTGACTCAACGCGCTCCTCAACTTTATGCTCAATCTTTGCGAGGTGATAGTAAACATTCAGAATCGGAGGAAAAAACGGCATTAACTCCAAATGGAATAGAGGCTAGTTTTAATAGTTTTCCAATGCCTCTATGGTTGGCGGGAGTAGCAGGAGGAACAATCTTATGTACTGTAGCTTTCTTAGTTGGGGTTGTGGCTGGTCGCCGCAAGAGCGATCGGAAAGTGGTGGGAACTAATAAAGTGTGACCATTAGCCTTAACTTTAATAAACATAGTTTCGGCGAATAATCCGCTTTTGATCCTAATTTTATATTCTGATTTCAAAGTAGCTCAAATAATAATTACCACTATTTCACTTCATGCTCAACTCAATCCTCAAATGGTCGATCGCTCAACGTTGGCTAGTTGTAATCGCTGCAATAATAGTCACTTTTTTGGGTAGTTATAATTTAACTATAATGCCCCTTGATGTTTTTCCTAATTTTGCCCCGCCTCAAGTAGAAATTCAAACAGAAGCTTCTGGATTGGCCCCTGAAGAAGTAGAGTCTTTAATCACTTTACCAATTGAGAGCGCAGTCAATGGAACTCCGGGGGTAGAAACCGTGCGCTCCTCTTCGGCGGTAGGTATTTCAGTTGTTCGAGTAATTTTCAAAGCCGATACAGATATTTATCAAGCGAGACAATTAGTTGCTGAACGTTTACAGCAAACCCGATCCAAGTTGCCTCAAGGTGTTGAAGAACCACAAATCTCTCCTGTATCTTCTCCGATTGCCACAATTTTAATGTATGCCTTCACCCTAAAAGCAGAAGGAAAGGAGCCAAATACTGATTTAATGGAAGTGCGACGGTTAGTCGATCGAGATGTCACTAACAGATTACTTGCTGTGCAGGGAATATCACAAGTCATTGCCTATGGAGGTGATGTTAGAGAGTATCAAGTTTTAGTCGATCCAGTCAAATTAACTGCATTTAATATCTCTTTAGAAGATGTGACCAAAGCGGCACAGCAATCAAATACCAATGCGTCTGGGGGATTTTTGATTACACCCGATCGCGAAGAAATTATTCGTGGCGTAGGTCGGATTGAAACCATTGAAGAATTGGCAGAATCAGTAGTAATATCTAGGGATGGAAAACCCATCAAATTACGCGATGTGGCAGAGGTAAAATTAGGAGCAGCACTAGCTAGAGGAGATGGTAGTGTTAATGGTGAGAGAGGAGTGGTTTTACTGGTAAACAAGCAGCCTCAAATTGATACTCCAACTGTGACCAGAGCAGTTGAAAAAGCAATGGAGGAAGTGCAAGCCGGATTACCCCAGGATGTGAAAGTACAAGTAACTTTTCGCCAAGAAAGTTTTATTGATTCTGCTATTGAAAATGTGCGCGATTCCCTACGAGATGGCATCATTATTGTTTCAATAATCATGCTGATGTTTTTGATGAATTGGCGCACAACTCTCATCACTCTCAGCGCCATTCCCTTGTCGGTGCTGATAGGAATGTTGATTTTATCATGGTTTGGGGAAGGCATAAATACTATGACTCTTGGGGGATTGGCAGTAGCAATTGGTTCAGTTGTGGATGACTCAATTGTGGATATGGAAAACTGCTATCGGGGATTGCAGAAAAATCAAGTAGATGGCAAGCCTAAAGATGATTTTGAAATAGTTTATAGCACTTCGGTAGAGGTTCGCACCAGTGTAATTTTCTCTACCGTAATTATTGTTATTGTATTTGCGCCAATTTTTTCTTTAACAGGAGTAGAAGGGCGAATATTTACCCCAATGGGAGTGGCTTATTTAGTTTCTATTATGGCCTCTACTTTTGTAGCAATGACTCTTTCCCCTGCTCTTTGCGCTATCTTATTAGCAAATCGTCAATTGCCATCGGATGATACTTGGGTGTCGGCATTTAGCCAACGGCTTTATCGTCCTGCTTTGAATATGGCAATTAATCGTCCGAAATTCATCTTATTGCCAGCCATCGCTGCTTTTATTGCTTCATTAATTGTGCTTCCCTCACTAGGAAGAGTATTTTTACCGGAATTTCAAGAGCGATCTTTAGTTAATACAATGTTACTTTATCCTGGGAGTTCCCTGTCTGCTACTAATGATATGGGACTTTCAATGCAGAATGCTCTCAAAGATGACCCTCGATTTACAGCAGTACAATTGCGATCGGGACGTGCGCCCGGTGATGCTGATGCCGGAGGGGTAAATTTAGGACATTTGGATGTAGAACTGAGCGATATTGGCATTAAAAAGCGAGAAGAAAGTATTGCCAAAATTCGAGAGGAATTTAATAAATTACCGGGTGTGGCTACCAGCGTGGGAGGCTTTATTTCGCATCGTATGGATGAAGTGCTTTCAGGAGTGAGAAGTGCGATCGCAGTGAAAGTTTTTGGGCCTGATTTGACAGAATTAAGAGCGATTGGGAAGGAAGTGGAAACAGCTATGGGCGAGGTAAAAGGTATTGTTGATTTGCAGTTAGAACAACAAATTCCCATTCGTCAGTTACAGATTAAATTTGAGCGAGCTTCGGCTGCACGTTACGGACTTACCATTGGAAGTCTTACAGAAACTATAGAAACTGCCTTGAATGGGAAAGTAGTATCTCAAGTCCTTAAAGAACAGCAGTTATTTGATTTATTGGTGTGGTTGAAACCGGAAAGTCGCAGTAATCTTGATACTATTCGTAACTTATTAGTTGATACTCCTTCTGGGCAGAAGATCCCACTCGCACAAGTCGCAAAAATTGAATACGGTACTGGCCCTAATACCATCAACCGTGAAAATGTTTCCCGTTTATTGGTTGTGGCTGCGAATGTGTCAGGACGAGATTTACGCTCAGTTGTTAATGAAATTAAGACCAACGTACAACAGCAGGTAATCTTGCCTTCAGGTTATTTTATTCAGTATGGTGGACAATTTGAATCAGAAGAACGAGCTACCCAAAATATAATCCTATTTGGTAGCTTAGGAACAGTCATTATTGCGGTGCTGATGTACTTTGCTGTCCATTCTTTTGCAGGTGCGGTGATGATTATGATTAACTTACCCCTGGCATTAGTAGGAGGAATTTTCTCGATTGCGATCGGTGGTGGCATTATTTCTGTAGCTTCACTTGTGGGTTTTATCACCTTATTTGGTGTAGCGGTTCGTAACGGTTTGCTTTTGGTGGATAATTTCAATCAAAAACTAAGCAAGGGAATGCCTTTCAAGCAAGTAATTAAAGAAGGTGCGATGGAAAGATTGGTGGCGATTTTGATGACAGCTTTTACCTCTGCTTTAGGCATGGTTCCCCTGGTAGTTGGTACAGGCGCAGGCAAAGAAATTTTGCAACCTCTGGCGGTTGTGGTGTTGGGTGGATTGTTTACTTCTACAGCCTTAACTTTGTTAGTTTTGCCAGCTTTGTATGCTCAATTTGGGCATTTTTTACGACCTCAAAAACCTCAGCCCGTTATTGAAGACGGGAAGGTAGCTAATGTGTGATATTTTCTAATTATTGTCAGTCAGCAAGGAGTCAAACAAATGAAATCGCTTAAGTCAAATTTAATTGTTCTAGGTAGTGTCGGATTGCTGTTTTTGGGAGCTTGCAGTAACGATAACCAAGCAAGCGATCCAAATACCACTCCAGCATCCCCTCCTGTCGCCTCTCAACCTGCGTCTTCGCCTCCCGCCACTGCTCCTGGAAAAGCAACTCAAGGGGGGCAAGTTGTGGAGTCTGGAGCTTACCATTTAGAGTTTGTACCTTACAAAGAAGCTACCGGAACTCATTTAGATGTTTTTTTGCAAAAAGGAGAGAAAAAGGAACCAGTTGCTAACGCGAAAGTGACGGCTCAAGTGCAGTTGCCGAGTGGAAAGCAGCAAACCCTAGCTCTCAAGTATGATGCTGAGGGCAAACATTACGCTGTGTTGTTTCCCGGCAATGAACCCGGTCAGTATCCAGTGAAAGTGACTGCGGATATTAACGGAGAAAAAGTTGACGGTCGTTTTACCTTCAATCAATAGATGGCTGATTTCCTAATGCGCTCTAACTTATGGGCGCATTAATTATTAGCAACAAACAACTGCCTCTTGCATTTCCGCTAAAAAGCCGATCGCGTTTCGATCGCACTTAATTTCCTATTTCGTTACCTGAGTTTTTTTTTAACGGGAAAAACACTCGACCTGTCAGACTTTGGAAGTAGATGCCACCGACGGTAATTAAAAAGACGAAATAGGCGATCGCCTGCACGACATAGAGCTTCTCCGTGTAGCCAAACAACGCACTCAACAGCAAACCGGGAAACTTGTCTTCTGGAACCAGTTTCGAGGTATTCCAGACCATTGGGCCGAGAATGCAAGAGTGGATTTTAGTAAATCTTTCGTAATAGAAACACAGCGCGGCTGACTCGCGATTTGTTTGCGATAAAATATTCACCGCGCTGTCAAAAAGTCCCAATGTAGATACCACTAAACCCGCTACAATAAATAGCAAAAAAATACCCATATATTTGAAAAACAGGCGGATATTAATTTTGATTCCCCATTTAAACAGCAGGACACCCAGTGCGGTGGCTGAGAGAATGCCCGCCAAAGCCCCGATCGCCGGAATAATGCCTTGTTGAAACTTGGCGACGACAAACAAAACAGTTTCAAACCCTTCGCGTAAAACGGCAATCAAAACTAAACTAAATACGCCCCAACCGGCATGAGAATTTTGCGTTAAGGCAGCACTCACAGCACCTTCAACTTCGGCTTTCATAAATCGCGCTTGCTTAGTCATCCAAATCAGCATCCAGCTCAGCATTGCGATCGCTAAAACTCCAAAGGTTGCCTCTAGCAGCGACTCCATAATCGGTGCAAAAGGCTGATTGGATGCGGACAAAATTTGAATTGTCCAGCCGAACATTACACCTATCAAAGCGCTGGCAATAATTCCCACGCCAACTCCGCCGAAAACCCAAGGACTTAAATAACTTTGTCCTGATTTTTTGAGGCAAGCGAGAACGATGCCGACAACTAAGGCGGCTTCGACTCCTTCGCGGAGAGTAATTACAAAGGTGGGCAATGCTTCGCCAAAATTCATTTTTTCATGGTGGGAATGGGACTGGTTAAGGAGCGAGGTAATTGGCAGATTATTTACCAATTACCGCTCTTGATGAGAGTGATATTTTTAAGATGCGGGTTTGAGAACTTTTTGGCTGTCGCTTTCGATCTTTTTAACTAGCTGGTTGACTTGTTCGGTTGTTTTAACTGGGGCGGGGGGTGCGATCGCAGTTGGCCAATTTGTCTTAAGTTCATTCATGTTGGCAACAATTGCTTTGTCAATTTCGGGGCTAGTTTTAGCCACTTGCTCGGCAATATCTTTGTACAGCATTTCCGCGTACATGACAAAACCCCGCGAATCTTGGTATTCAATAATTGCGGAAATTTTGCCGTTAGCAACTGCGGCTCCGTATTCGGAATTAGCTGTATCTAGCAAGCCGTTAATCACTTGCAGCACGAATTTCGGATCTTTGCGCTGCGTTTCGGGAAGGGCGGCAATTGCTCCGTCAACTGCTTGCATTGATGTGTCAAATTCCGCCTTCACTTGAGCCGGATCTTTTGCACCCGCTTTAACTAAATCCTGCAATTTAATTAAAGTAGTCTTAAATTCGGGAATTTTACGCTCGTTTAGCTGATCTTCCACATCGGCATAAATTTCTTCGACTGGATGGCCGATGTGCGGTTCGGCTTGGTCGGGTTTGCCTTGATCCAAGAGTTCTTTTGCTACGATAAGATGCCCTTTCATCAAGCCGAGTTTAGTCATGTAGTCTACATCTCTGGGTTCGCCCGTCAGCACCACATTTTCAATAGTTACCAAGTCTTTGATTTGGTCGAATTGGGCTTGAGTAATGACATTTTTTGAAACCAATTCTTCGACTTTTCCGTAAGGGCGGCTGGCTTGAATCTTGTTAGAAAGTGCCGGTACTCCTAACTTGGCTTCGAGTTTATCTAACTCTGAAAGAATGGCTGTATTGATGTTGATGCCGCCTTGGCCGCCGTGATTCCCGCTGTGACCGCTTGTGGAGGCGGGACTGGCTGTGGCAACGGGTGAGACTGTGCTGTCGGTGTTGCTGGCTGTGGGGGAAGCGCAACCAGCGAGAGCAACGAGGATGGCTGTAGCCGTGGCTGTGGGTAATAAACGATATCTTGCAACATTGGCAACAACCCTGCTACGGGCGGGCGAGACGCCCACCCCACAAGAAAAGTCATTGTTTGTGGAACAGGCATCTTGCCTGTTCTTGGGGACGCCCACCCCACAAGAAAAGTCATTGTTTGTGGAACAGGCACCTTGCCTGTTCTTGGGGACGCCCACCCCACAAGAAAAGTCATTGTTTGTGGAACAGGCATCTTGCCTGTTCTTAAGAATGGTGCAAGATGTGAGTAATAAACGAAATGTTGATAACATGGCTGTTGCTAATTTTTACGTTATGTGCATTTGGACTCACAAGTTATTAAGAAAGATTCTCAATTATTTGCGAGCTATTCATTCTACCTATTTGCGATCGAGCTTGTCAAATAATTTCATACTTTATTTGAATCGGCGCACCGTGGTAGCAGGATTTGGTTTAAGTGATGACTTCAAATACCCCCATGCAGCCTGCTTCGGCGATATCATCTTGA
This sequence comes from Microcoleus sp. B4-C1, assembly GCF_036705285.1. Taxonomy (NCBI): domain Bacteria; kingdom Bacillati; phylum Cyanobacteriota; class Cyanophyceae; order Oscillatoriales; family Microcoleaceae; genus Microcoleus; species Microcoleus sp. B4-C1. Next base: position 26,997 of record NZ_JAUBUC010000071.1, read on the forward strand.
TGGGGATGAAACATAAATTTTCCAGCGTAGCCGTAGGTAAATTCTAAAATATGTCTTTCAGCTACTCCCATTGTGATTACATCGGTTCTTTCACTGGGAGTCAAAGTCATTCCCGTGCGATATACGTCAAAAAAGTTGGCGTGCAGGTGAAAAGTCACTGCCGCTTCGTACTCAATTATGTTGAGAACGTAAAGCCGGATTAGCTGATTTCGGTAAATAGGGATCGGGTTGTTCATGTAATAATTGGGCAACCCGTTAAAAGCGTATAGTTCGTTTCTTTTGTCGTCGTTTACATCGTATCCTCCCATGATTAACAAGATTTCATCGGCGGGAGGGCGGGGTTTTGGCGGATCGATGATGAACATTCCATAGAGTCCTTTACCTATATGGCGAGTTACGGGCTCAATATGGCAGTGATATAGATGCACTCCGTAGGGATTGGCATCGAATTCATAAATAAATACCGAACCGTGTTTCACTGGTTTAACGCCATCCATTTCGCTGGTATGAACGCCGTGAAAGTGCAGCGAATGAGAATCTGCGGCTTTGTTATAAAAAATGACGCGGATACGATCGCCCTCAGTTGCCCTCAATGTCGGCCCCGGCACGCGATTGTTCACGTTCCAGGTGTTGAAAGCGACGGCGCTGTTAAGTTGGACGACCGAAGTATTAGCTTCTAGGCGAAATTCGCGTACCGTGCGCCCGTTTTCGCGCGTCACCGTGCCGTAATCAAAATCCCGCGCAATTTGCATCGGGTTGATATTGCTGACGGTGACTGCATCTGCGGGCATGGGCGGTATTCTCGCGACTGATGTCGGTTTGCGAGTCAAGTGTTGAAGTGCGATCGCGCCCCCCGCTACCCCAGCACCAGCTATTCCTAGCTGTAGCAGTTGGCGGCGACTCCAGCGCCCCGGCTTTTTCATGGCGGGACGATCGGATAAATCTGTCATAGTTATTGAAAAATATTCTCAAAAATTTGATTGCGTTTGAGTATAAGACATTTCCCGCTTGTTGTCAATAATTGTCAACAGTCATTTTTTTCTGCGAAATTAGAAAATTTCATGCTGATTTCATCTCAGTATGTGATGTTAGATGTTGGGGTAGATGCTGCCGATCGCTAACAATGTATAAAGATTTACCGCTATAAATTAGAGTTATGAGAGTTTTGCTAGTTGAAGATGAGCCCGATTTAGGGAAAGCGATCGAGCGAACCTTAAAGCAGGAAAAATATATAGTTGATTGGGCCCTCGATGGCAGTGAAGCTTGGGAATATTTAGACAGCCAGTGGACGCAATACACCCTCGCTATTTTTGACTGGTTGCTACCAGGATTGTCAGGATTGGAACTGCTGCGGAGATTGCGTGCTAAACATAGCGCCCTGCCCGTATTGATGCTGACAGCAAAAGACCGAATGGAAGATAAAGTTGCGGGACTAGATGCCGGGGCTGACGATTATTTAGTCAAGCCGTTTGGGATGGCGGAACTGTTAGCAAGATTGCGGGCTTTGCAAAGGCGATCGCCCCAAATTCAACCACAACAGAGACAGGTAGGGAATCTCGTTCTCGACTGCGGAAATCGCACTGCTTGTCATGTCGATACCCACGGCAAAAATCAGATAATTTCACTGACAAACAAAGAATTTCAACTGCTAGAATACTTTATGAAACATCCCAACCAAATTATCACCACTGACCAAATTCGGAATCAGCTATGGGAAGCGAGTGCAGATACCTTTAGCAATGTGGTAGCAGCTCAAGTGCGCTTGCTGCGACGCAAACTTGAGTCGGTTGGCGGCACGAATTTAATTGAAACTGTACACGGCGTCGGATACCGCATGAGAAATTAAAGTAAAACCGATAGTCCGGCAGGGAATGAATTCCCGGCCTCAAAGCTAAAGTCCTCTAAAGAGGACTAATGAGTTCTTTAGTCCTCTTTAGAGGACTTTAACTATTAGCCAGGGAATTCATTCCCTGGCGGACTGTTTGACTGACAGCTTAAGTTATGAAAAATGAATCAAAATAAACTATTTAACCGAACTCGCTGGCAATTAGCCATTTCCTATGCAGCAGTAATGGGTTTGATTTTAAGCTTGTTGGGATTTGGCGTATACAAGGCGATCGCCCACGCTCACTGGGTAGCCATAGACCGCGAATTAGAATCAGTAGCGGGGACGCTACACGACAGCCTAGAAACAAAATTGCAGCAGCCCGGACGCCTAGAACCAATAGTCAATGATCTTTTGCCCAACCTCCGCGTAATTGGAGTTAACGGCATTAAAGATAAACAACAGTTGCCCGATCGCCATATTTTAAGCGCTATAAACCAAAGCTTTTACTATATCCGTTTATTTGACAATTCAGGAAATTTGATTGCTACAGCAGGCGCTTATCCCGAAGAATTGCCACCGACATTTAACTCACAACATTGGCAAACAATCACTGACAGCCAAGGCAATATTTATCACCAAATTTCTGTATTGCTGCACACCAATAATCAGGAAGATTGGGGATATTTTCAAGTTGGGCGGAGCCTACAAGACTTTAATGATTATCTCAGTACAGTGAAATGGGTTTTGAAATTAGGATTGCCTACAGCATTGATTTTGATAGGCTTTGCTAGTTGGTGGCTGGCAGGATTAGCCATGAAACCGATTTATGCTTCCTACCGACAAATCCAACAGTTTACAGCGGATGCTGCTCACGAATTGCGGACGCCTTTAGCGGCTTCGCAGGCGACTGTAGAATCGGCGCTGTTGACGCCTCAATTAGATGAAAAAGAAGCGCAGGAAATTTTGCGGACGATCGATCGCCAAAACCGACGACTGACTCAGTTAGTGGCTGATTTGCTGCTACTGGCTCGCATGGATAATCAAGTGATACGCGATCGCCCTCAATTGTGTTGTTTGAATGACCTTGTTAGTGATTTAGTAGAGGAATTGGCAGCTTTGGCGATCGCTTCTAAGGTAGCGCTAACATCCGAAGTGCGAGTGCAGCAGCAATTAAATGTTGTCGGCAATTCCGACCAACTTTATCGCCTAGTTGCTAATTTAATTGTTAATGCCATTCAATACACTCCGGCGGGCGGGAAAGTAACAGTTATTTTAGATTGCAATCACATCGAGGCGATCGTTCAGGTTCAAGATACCGGTATTGGGATAGCGGCGGCAGATTTAGAGCGAATATTCGATCGATTTTACCGAGTTAACAGCGATCGATCGCGCCATACAGGCGGTTCGGGACTGGGATTGGCGATCGCCCAAACCATTGCCCGGGCACATCGTGGCAGCCTCAGCGCCAGCAGCGAATTGGGGCAGGGCGCTACTTTCCTGCTGCGGTTGCCTTTGTAAGCTACTATGTGAGGGAAACTGACATCTTGCACCATGCTCAAGAACAGGCAAGATGCCTGTTCCACAAAGAGTGATTATTGTTGTGGGGAGTAGGGGTTGGGCATCCTGCCCGCCCGTCAAAGGCTGATTGAGAATTGTGCAAGATGTGGGGAAAACCGAATCATCTTTTTGTGGTAATCCCTTTTGCAGAAGAGAGCACGATCGCCGAAAATCATTAAATAGCTATTTCTCAGCAATTAGCAGTCATCACAGAGAAAAATTATGACAGTTTTAGAACAGGGAACAATCTCAATCCATACCGAAAATATTTTCCCGATTATCAAGAAGTCGCTATACACTGACCACGAAGTCTTCTTGCGGGAACTAATTTCTAACGCCGTCGATGCCATTGCCAAACTCAAAATGGTTTCTCGTTCCGGCGAATACAGCGGCGAGGTGGGCGAACCGCAAATCAACATAGCGATCGACAAAGAAAACAAAACCCTCTCAATTTCCGATAACGGCATCGGCATGACCGCCGACGAGGTAAAAAAATACATCAACCAAGTCGCTTTCTCCAGCGCAGAAGAATTTATTGAAAAATACCAAGGCAGCGGCGAAGACGCAATTATCGGTCACTTCGGTCTGGGTTTCTACTCTTCTTTCATGGTGGCGAAGAAAGTAGACATTGATACTCTTTCTTACCAGGAAGGCGCGCAAGCCGTACACTGGTCTTGCGACGGTTCTCCGGCTTTTGAACTATCAGAATCTTCCCGCACCGAACGCGGCACTACTATTACTCTTACCCTCCAAGATGAAGAACAAGAATATGTAGAACCCAGTCGCATTAAGCAGTTAATCAAAACTTACTGCGATTTCATGCCAGTTCCCATCAAATTTGAGGGAGAGGAACTCAACAAGCACAAAGCAATTTGGCGGGAATCAGCCAGCAATTTGCAAAAAGAAGATTACTTAGAACTGTACCGTTACCTTTACCCGTACCAAGACGAGCCTCTGCTGTGGGTACACCTGAATACAGATTATCCTTTTATTGTCAACGGGATTCTTTTCTTTCCCAAACTGCGGCCGGATGTCGATGTTACCCAAGGCAATATTAAGCTATTCTGCAACCAGGTTTTTGTCAGCGACCACTGCGAAGAAATTATCCCGAAATTCTTGATGCCGCTGCGGGGAGTTATTGACAGTACCGACATTCCCCTGAACGTTTCTCGCAGTTCTTTGCAAAGCAATCGCACTGTGCGGAGAATCGCTGATTATATTGCGAAAAAAGTGGGAGATCGCCTGAAAGAACTCTACCGCGACGACCGCAACGAATACATCCGCTGCTGGCAAGATATCGGCACTTTTGTCAAGTTTGGAACTCTCAACGATGACAAGTTCAAAAAGCAAGTCGAAGATATTTTAATCTACCGCAGCACCTACGAACCAACAGCGGACAAGCCAGAAACTGTAACGCCCGAAGTTCAGGTGCAAACTGAGGAAGGAGATTTGTGGCAAGATGTAACTCCGAAGTCGGAAAATTCGGCTTCAACGCAGCCTTACACGACGCTGAAAGAGTATTTGGAACGCAATCAAAAACGCCACGAAAATCGGGTGTTTTATTGTACAGATCCGGCGTCTCAAGCAACTTACGTTGCTATGCACAAAAGCCAAGGTTTAGAAGTGCTGTTTATGGATTCTTTCATAGACACGCACTTTATCAGCTTCTTGGAACGAGAACACTCAGATGTCAAATTCTCGCGGGTTGATTCCGACATCGATGAAACGCTAATTGACAAAGAGAAAGAAGCGGAAATTGTCGATCCGGCGACGAATAAAACTCGCAGCGAACAAGTTAAAGAAATGTTCCAAAAAGCTCTCAATAAGCCGAAAGTGAACATTCGCACAGAAGCTTTGAAGTCTGACTCTGCGGAGGCGACGCCACCTGCGATCGTACTTTTGCCGGAAGCTTTGCGCCGGATGCGCGACATGACGGCGCTGTTGCAGCAGCAAGCGGCCGAATTCCCCGAAGACCACGTTTTGCTGGTGAATACGTCTCACCCGCTGATTCAAAATCTGGCGAGTTTGAGTCAGGGTGCGATTATTCAAGGTGGCGGCGAGTCTCCGTCGGCTGAGTTGGCGAGTATGATTTGTCACCACGTTTACGACTTGGCTTTGATGGCCCAGAAGGGTTTCGATGCTGAAGGGATGAAGGATTTTGTCGAGCGATCGAATCAAGTCTTGACAAAATTGACTGAACGTGCCATGTAATTACCCCCCCCAACCCCCCCTTGCTAAGGGGGGGAGTAAGAGTTTATTTCCCTTGCTGAGCCGGCGATCGGGTGTTTTTTGTCCCCCCCTTAACAAGGGGGGCTAGGGGGGTTCTGCGCTGTTGCTATATAATGAAGCGATCGAATCAAGTCTTGACAAAATTGACTGAACGTGCCATGTAATTACCCCCCCCCAACCCCCCCTTGCTAAAGGGGGGAGCAAGAGTTTATTTCCCTTGCTGAGTCGGCGATCGGGTGTTTTTTGTCCCCCCCTTAACAAGGGGGGCTAGGCAGGGTGGATTAATTGTCGAGAGGCTAAATCAAGGCTATGAAGGCTATTGACCGACATTAGGCGAGGCATTTA
>NZ_JAUBUC010000072.1:0-32697 GCF_036705285.1 Microcoleus sp. B4-C1
GTCGGGCCCGTCCAAAAAGGACGGGCCCGACGCCCATCCCACAATAACAATTAAAATTGTAAGTTATTTAATTGGCGATCCTTATATCAAATCCGACGAAAACCTCTTGTTATCGTGCAACCCAAGCCGAGAAAGGTTTGTGTGTGTGTAGCGCGATTGTTTCAACCAGGGAGGTGTGTACGGTTGGTATGATGAATCACTGTTTCAGATTGCGATTCGGCTTACAACCAACAGCAGCATCCATAGCAAGAGCCAAAAACAACTGTGTCTAAACCCAAGCATATAGTTTTAACATCCCATCCCGACAGATCCGGCACAAAACCTCATCCCATCCACTGGGGAGAAATCGATCCGCTGAAACGGGGGCCTGTTATTGGTAGCCTTACCAAATCGTCTCACCGGAATGCGATCGGCACTCATTCGGGTTCCTACTCTGTTTATCGCGCGCTAGCAGTTGCGAACGGCGCACTCCAAGCCGATCACCGCCCCGATTTTACCAACACCTCTCCGGCGGCACACATCGGGCCGCATCCGAGTTGGGGCGATCGCAATTTGATTGTTTCTCTCGATCCCTTTGGGGGTTTGGTTAGCGAAGTTTATACTTCATTTCTCCAGCAGGGATACGATATTCGACCGACAATTGCTGTCACTAAAGCTCACATTAATATGCCGGAATTGCAAGATGCCATTGCTAAGGGGCGGGTGCAAATTGATGGCAAAATAGTCAAAGCAGGTGGCAATTTAGCAGTAACTAAAATTGCGATCGATCCGGTGTGGTATTTGCCGGGAATTGCTAGGCGAATCGGCGCCCAAGAAAGCGTTCTCCGCCGTGTCCTGTTCGAGCAAACAGGCGGAATGTTCTCGGATTTAGTGACGCGGCCAGATTTACACGTTTTCTTGCCACCAATTGGCGGAACTACGGTTTATATTATTGGCGATGTCGGGAATATTTCTGACACAGATAAGCAGTTGGCGGTACGGGTACACGATGAATGCAACGGTTCTGATGTCTTCAGTTCGGATATCTGCACTTGTCGCCCTTATTTGGTACACGGGATGGAAATTTGCATCCAAACTGCACAATCCGGCGGTTCTGGGGTAATAGTTTACTTCCGCAAGGAAGGGAGAGCTTTGGGGGAAGTGACTAAGTTTTTGGTGTACAATGCCAGAAAACGGCAGGAAGGTGGCGATCGCGCTGATGCCTATTTTACGCGCACTGAATGTGTTGCGGGAGTTCAAGATATGCGGTTTCAAGAACTAATGCCAGACGTGCTGCACTGGTTGGGGATCTCTCGCATTGACAGTTTAGTTTCTATGAGCGATATGAAATACAATGCGATTATCAATTCTGGCATTCAGGTGGTCGATCGCATCCCCATTCCTGAAGATTGGATTCCTGCAGACGCACAAGTCGAAATCGTCGCCAAAAAAGCCGCCGGCTACTACACGCCTGACCCTGTGCCAGATGCTACAATTCTTGCAGAAGCGATCGGACGCGATTTAGGAGATTGAGAGGGCTAAGACGCGATCGGACGCGAACTATCGCGTCTTGGCCACATAAAATTATTGCTGGTTTTTGATCAGTCAGGGTAGGTTATGGCTAATTTGCGTTCTAGTGTGATCGTAAAAACAGATATTTGTGGATATACCGCCAGAGTCAAAAAATTATCTCAGTCGGACTTAAGTAGTTTGTTAAACGAGCATAAAACTTTTGTTTCAGATATTAGCGCCAGAAATGAAGGCAGCGTGATTAAAGGGGAAGGTGATTCATTTTGGATAATTTTTCCCAGCGTCACAGCAGCGGCGGTAGCAGCCATAGAAATGCAGCAAGAATTGAGAGCGCAACAATCTAGCAAGGCGAACGACGAACGATTGGCTATTCGCGTGTCGATTACATTAGGAGATGTCTTGCATCAAGATAAAGATATCTTTGGCGATACGGTGAATTTAACAGCGCGTATAGAATCAGTAACTCCGCCGGATGAAATATATTTGTCCCAAGCAGCATGGCTGGCGCTCAACAAAGCAGAAGTGCAAACGTCTTTTGTTAACGAGTTTTCTTTGAAAGGGATGAGCGAACCTGAAAAAGTTTACAAAGTTGACCAAAGTTACAAAACGCGAATTATCAAGAATCAAGCAATAATTAAAGCAGATTTGAGAGGTTTTATAGCCTATCAAGAATCTAATTCGATCAAAGATGTGGAATATTTGCTCACCAACTTTGATACTTTTGAAAAAACAATTTGCGAAGAATACGGCGGCACAATTCGGAGTATTGTTGGCGATTCGCATTTGTTGACTTTCCCGGAAGCTCACTCAGCCTTAGCGGCAATGGAAAGTCTGTGCGAGAATTGGAAACTTTTTATTGACGCCAATCAAATACCTTGCGGCTTGTCGGTGGGAGTTGCTAAGGGAAATTTATATATATTTAGGTCTTGCACTTACGGAAAAGATATTCACATAGCCGACAGGCTGGAAGATTTAAGTAAAATAGTATGTCCGGGTAGAGAAAGAAATTCGGTCATAGTTTCCGATCAAATAAAACGCGAAGTCAGCGGGTCTAAGTGGGAATATAAGCTGATCAAAATCGATAAAAATGCGATTTTAGATAATCTTTTAGATTACAGTCAGTTTGACTTTTTTCAAGAAAACGATGTTTACCGCTGTTTGGTAGTATGAACTTGGGCAATAGTGAACTTGAGACTGTAGAATATCTGAGAACGCCGGCTGCTATTCGTCAAAAGTGCGATCGGCTTTTTGATTTAGCCAGCCACGACAAACTTCGCTACTTCCGTGTCGATTTATCCCAACTCGACAAAGCAGCAAATTATGTAATTGACACCACGCGCCAACAATATCCCGATTTTAACATTCCCTTTCACAGTCGCTGGCGACATTTTGAAGCCGGCAACCTGTCGCGACTCGCCGAATTGAATGCAGCAATAGCCGAATTTGCACTCATAGAGCAAGCTAAGATCAAATTTGATTTAGCCATTGTCAGCGTTTTGCTTGATGCCGGTGCTGGTGCAGATTGGCAGTATTGCGAATCCGAAACCGGACAGGTTTACCGCCGTTCTGAAGGGTTAGCAATAGCCAGCTTGCGGATGTTTTGTCAAGGTGTTTTTTCCAGCAATCCCAATTTTCCTTGGCAAGCTGATTCTCAGGGACTTTCTCAATTAAAACTAGAAACCTTAGCTGCTGGATTTCAGGTAAGTCGAGACAATCCGCTAGTTGGTTTAACAGGCAGATTAGAATTATTGCAGCGTTTGGGAAATGCGATTTGCCAGCATCCATTATTATTTGGCAGCGAAAACCCGCGTCCCGGCAATTTGGCAACATACTTGCTCAACAGTGGGGTTTCTGAAGTCAACACTGTGAAGGCTTCTGAAGTGTTGAGCGCTATTTTGACAGGTTTTGGGGAAATTTGGCCGGGAAGATATGCAATTGGTGGTGTTAATTTAGGCGATGTTTGGCGGCATCCGGCTTTAACAGGAGAAAATCTGGGAGATGAATTGGTGCCGTTTCACAAACTCTCGCAGTGGTTGACTTATTCGCTGTTGGAACCGCTGCAAGAACTTGGTTTAGAAGTCGCGGGATTGGATGAGTTAACGGGATTGCCGGAGTACCGCAACGGCGGTTTGTGTTTGGATATCGGGCTGCTGCAGCCAAAAGATTCGGCTATTTTTGCACAGAGTTACTTGCCTGGTTCGGAAGTTATAGTAGAATGGCGATCGCTGACTGTGAATCTTTTAGATAAAATTGCCGCTGCTATTCGAGAAAAGCTGCATTTGAGTGCGGAACAATTGCCGCTGGTGAAGATTTTGCAAGGAGGAACTTGGGCGGCGGGGCGGAAAATTGCGGGCGAATTGAGGCCTGGTGGAGTGCCGCCAATTCAGATTGAAAGTGACGGGACTGTGTTTTAGAGGGAAGAAGGAAGTTCGGCAACGGATTCTGTAACGGATATAACGGATGTCAGGAAGAAGGAAAAGGGAAGTTCGGCAACGGATTCGCTCGACGGATGTAACGGATGTAACTCACATCTTGCACCATTCTCAAGAACGGGCAAGATGCCCGTTCCACAAAGAGTAGATTTTCTTGTGGAACAGGCATCTTGCCTGTTGCTGACAATGGTGCAAGATATCAGATGTAACGGATGTCAAGAAGAGGGAAGAAGCAAGAGGGAAGAAGCAAGAGGGAAGAAGAAAGAGGGAAGAAGCAAGAAGGAAGAGGGAAAATTATTCCCTCTTCCAACTTAAAATTCAAAATTCCAAATTCAAACCTGAAAACAATACCTCACACTACACTCCCAACAAGCTGCTTAGCGGCAAGTGCGATATTTGACGCGATCGACTAAACCGCGATGAGCCAAATCGAAGGAGTCAACGGTTGCCATGCCGGCACCGCGGGCTGTCATTGCAGCATTTACTCGCATATTTACACTGTCGCCGCAGCGAGACCAAACATTAGCTACAGTGGCTAACTTATCTCGAACATTGTAGTTAGTTTCGCCGCTGAGATTCCGATTAAAAACTGGGCCGCGAGTGCCAGCGAAAAAGTATTCTGCTCGCAGGTTGCCTGTGGTTTTAGGAGCCACGTAGCCGCGATAATCAGCATCGTAGATAGAAATTTGGAAGCCTTGGGGTACTTTGATGGGAATGCTCAGATTGCAGCTTTTTCGGCTTTCTGCTGAGACATTTCCCAGGGCTACAAATTTGTCAAATAGGATGGTGAGTTCTTGACCGTCTGGGCTGACGCTGACGCTGGCAGAGCGATCTGGGCAACCGCTACCGCCGTAGCTTGCACCTAAAATTTGAACGGCAGGATTAGCCAAGGCGGGGCTGATAGAAGCAGTCATTAATGCCGTAGCTAGCAATAGTTTTACAAACTTCATGGATGTTCTCCTTACTTCATAAGTAAAGTTGTGTGTTAGGAGCACCCTAAAAAATTGGAACTGAATTTAGGTAATGTTTTTTAGACGGGGATATAACCGCTTTCATGTGGAAAGATGAAAAGCCATTACAGCCAAGCTTATGACCTTATGTGAAGTTCCTAGTCAGTTTTTTTCAATTAGTTAATTAATCGAAAAAATAGGTTTTCTGCTGATACTTTCTATGATTCATGTCTGCTCCTAAAAGTTCCGGAAGATTTCGGTGCGAAACTCCGGATCTGTGTTATGGCAATCCTTGCAGGAGTCGTAAACTTTTTACCCCACCCCAACCCTCCCCTTATCAAGGGGAGGGAGTAAGAAATTCACAAATGATTTAGGATTGCTATAACAGGCTTGGACTGAGTGCGGCGAGACCAGTCGGGAGGCTTTTGTCCCCGGATTTGCATTCCCAGGAAGAGCGCGGGAAGGAGAGGAAACGAGATAATGACATATTTGTGTATTTTCAAACCTCGCATATTTAGTGTCGCGCTGCGCGGAAGAAAGGCAAGTGTAGAAGCGAATTTTATTCGCGCGGTATTCCTGTTTTCAATACAGGTTTGATATAAGTAGTCCTGGATGCAGTGGCCGTAAAAACCTGTTTTTTTTTTCGTCAAGAAGGCGTTGATGGCTGATAAGTTAGAATAAAGCAAATTAATTGTTCAAAAAAATGAGTGCTAAAGTTACTGTCATTGACCATCCTTTGATACAGCACAAGTTAACTCTCATGCGCCAAACTCAAACGAGTACGGCGAAATTTCGCCAACTGCTGAAAGAGATTGGACTGCTGCTAGCTTATGAAGTGACGCGAGATTTGCCGCTAAAATACGAACAAATAGAAACGCCGATCGCCAAAATGAATGCACCGGTGCTGGCTGCAGAAAAGAAAATTGTTATTATTTCAATTATGCGCGCCGGTCAGGGACTGTTAGATAGTATTTTAGAGCTGATTCCGTCTGCGAGGGTAGGACATATTGGTTTGTACCGCGATCCGACAACTCGGATGGCGATCGAATATTATTTCAAAGTTCCCCAGGATATCGAACAGCGAGATGTTTTAATTGTCGATCCGATGCTGGCTACTGGTAATTCAGCAGTGGCGGCAGTGGATAGGCTGAAAGAAGTTAATCCGAAGTCTATTAAATTTTTGTGCTTGCTGGCGGCGCCGGAGGGAGTGGGGCACTTTCACGAACAACACCCTGACGTGCAGATTTATACGGCTGCTGTTGACGAGTGTTTGGACGAGCACGGGTATATTGTACCGGGATTGGGAGATGCGGGCGATCGACTTTACGGCACTCTGTGAATTCAATAAAATTATTTTCTGCTGTATATGCCAATACATTCATTTAAAAATAAGTTTACTAACATAAGCATTGGTTGGATAGTGCCATACAATGTAAATTGTAAAATTTTAATGTCAGGAAAAGCCTATATATAACAATGGTTGTAGGGTTTTCTCACATTAAATTCGTAAATTGCATTATCTAGATGTATTTACTGCATTTTATGGAGCAAATCTCTGCCTTTAGTGTAATTAATTCCAGGAATTTAGTTCATAAAATAGATGTATGATGCTCACCGTTTGTGATCAACTAATTATATTTCTTGACGAGGGAAAAAACAATGGAGACTACAGCACAGAAAGAAGCCCCAACTCAGCCTGTTGAGGAAGTGAAAATTAACAATATCAACAGTTTGGAGTTTGAGCTTTGGGCTAAAGCAGTCAAACGGCAGATGATTGCAGCACTCTCTAAAAAGGGCGCGATTTGAGAGCTCTGGGTTTTTTGTGTGCAACTTGTGTTAATTAATTAAATTAACAAAATTTTTGTCTGCATTGTTGTCCGAGTTACGGGAGGGGCAAGAGAAAGAATTTTCCTTTTTCCGAGTTTTGGACGTACAGGTGGAAGGAAGCCGGGTTTTTTTACCAAAGAACTGGGTCTAAAGCCCCGTCCTTCTAGGACGGCTTTTTATTCTGTTGGAACTGTGGTAGAGTTTTTATATTCAGTTCAACAACGTAAATGCTGGTATTTGAAGCCAAGTTAGAAGGAAAGAACGAGCAGTACGAGCCGCTAGACGAAGCCATTCGTACCGCTCGTTTCATTCGTAATAGCTGTATCAGATACTGGATGGACAACAAAGGAACTGGGCGCTACGAATTAACTGCCTATTGTGCAATTCTTGCCAAAGAATTCCCTTGGGCAAACAAGCTCAACTCAATGGCACGACAAGCCTCTGCTGAAAGAGCCTGGTCATCTATCGCTCGGTTCTACAACAATTGCAAGAAGGGAAAGCCCGGAAAGAAAGGATTTCCTCGCTTCAAGAAGCATGAGACACACGGTTCTGTTGAATACAAGACCTGTGGGTGGAAGCTTTCAGAAGACAGAAGAAGTATTAACTTCAGCGATGGCTTCAAAGCAGGAAGTTTTAAGCTGTGGGGATCCCGTGACCTGCATTTCTATCAGTTGAATCAAATCAAGCGGGTACGAGTAGTCCGTCGAGCTGACGGGTACTATGTCCAATTCTGTATTGATACTGAACGAACCCAGAAGCGAGAGCCAACCGGGAAGACTATTGGCTTAGACGTAGGGTTAGCCCATTTTTATACGGACTCTGACGGAGATTCCGTTGAGAATCCACGCCATCTGAGAAAGTCTGAGAAGGCGCTTAAGCGGCTTAATCGTAGACTTTCGAGAACCCAGAAAGGCTCTAAGAATAGAGCCAAGGCGAGGAACCGCCTGAGTAGAAAACACCTCAAGGTAAGTAGGCAGCGTAAAGACTTTGCTGTGAAATTGGCAAGGTGCGTAGTCCAGTCCAACGACTTGGTAGCCTATGAAGACTTGCAGGTGAAGAACATGGTTAAAAACAAAAAACTCTCCAAGTCGATATCAGATGCGGCTTGGAAAGCTTTTAGGAACTGGGTAGAATACTTCGGTAAAGTATTTGGGGTGGTGACTGTTGCAGTACCTCCTCACTACACCAGCCAGAACTGCTCTAGTTGTGGGAAGGTGGCAAAGAAATCACTAAGTCAGAGAACTCACCAGTGTCCTCACTGTGGTTTTGTCTTAGACCGTGATTGGAACGCGGCTCGAAACATACTGGAACTTGGATTGCGTACCGTGGGACACACGGGAACCCTTAACGCCTCTGGAGACATCGACCTCTGCTTGAGTGAGGAAACTCCTTCAAGTAAGCGGAGTCGTAGAAAGAGGAAGCCCAAGAAGTGATTCTTGGAATCCCCGTTCGTTCACGCCGGGGAGGATGTCAAGAAAATACTTCTGTTGCGATCGGCAGAAATGGTAAAAAAACCCGGTTTCTTTGTGTCATATCATGTCCGATCGAGTGACCGCGATTAAAAGGGCGGGTTTTTGAGATTGTCATTTATTGGCAGATATTTTTCGTGAGGGGAGCCCCTACCGTATTATGGGTAATCGACCGGACATAATATCAAGAGTGCCTCCGGGACTGTTCTATCTGCCGAAGGCTTTCTGCCAGATTACGATCGCTTGTCAACCGCCGCCAGCAAGCGCAGACTTCCGTCTTGAATCTGCACTGCTTTCACCGTTCCCACAGCAACTCTTTGTTGACCGTTAGCCATCGCTACCTCAATCTTAATCTTGGGGTCAGCCTGTAATCCTAGCCGCCCCCAGAGCCACTTGACTTGAGTAGCAGGAAAAGAACTCACTTCTACATCAGAAAATGGTGAATTAACCCAGCGGCTACCGTCGTAAAAACTTGCTACCTGCACCTGATACCAAACTTGTTCTCCTGCCAATTTTAACTCATTGTTCGGTTCTGGTTCCAGCCACTCAGCGGGATTGACACTGTTAATTAAAGTAGCAGAACCCATAATTTGACTTTTGTGGTCTTCTAAACTTTCCGCCTGAGAAACTGCTTCCTGAAGTTTGTTGACCAAATTCCGAATTCGAGTTCTTGTTTCGCTGTCAGTATCTGATTGCTGGTCGAGCCAATTCATCGCTTCGCGAGTGCCGTCTTGAGAAGCTACAATCAGGGCGCCCCAAGCCTTGACATCGGCGTCAGCGGCATTCACTCTCAAGGCGGCGTCGATGCGGTTCCAGATCCGCCCGCTGTCATTTTTGAGGGTTGTGGCTATTTCGTGAGAGTTGCTCGGATCGGCTTCAAATACTTGCAAAGCTTCAGTCCAGCGGCCGTCGATCAATTCTGCGAGAACTTGTTGACCGGGACTGGCCCAAGATGCGATCGCCTGCGCCCGAGTAATTTTAGCGTGAAATTCGATCGTTTCTAGCTGAGCTTGCGCGACTGCGGGCCAATTTTTGCCGGCTTTCCCCTTCGCCACACGCATAACATTTAATGCTGGAGACCACAGCCCGCTTTTCGCCAGTCGCAGCCCATTTTTGTAAGTCTCGTCATTGAAGGCAAATTCTTCTAAAGAAATAGCGGTTAACTGAACTGGGTTGGGCAAAAATTTGCGCGGGCCAATTTGATAAAGGGTAAATTGCGGCTCTAAACCAACTGTTTGGTCGATCGCCAACTGGGGGTTTTCGCCCTTAACAATTTGCTGCCAATTCGGCGGTTGTCCAGCCGCACTCGCCCACTCCAACAGCGGCATTAAATGATTTTGGCTGGGGTTGTAGCGAACGACTTGTCCGTAGGGAATTTTCTTGTCGCCCTGCTTTAGTTGACCGCTGACATTAAACCAAATGCCCGATGCGGGGGGCTTGCCGTCAAATCGCCGCAGTTCTGTTAGGGGTAGCGACTGATTGGAGGCTTGATTGTTAGATGTAGAGTCAGCTAAAGAAGCAATGACAAAAGATTCCGCAGGGCCTTCTACATTCACAGAACTTGCTAGTTGGAAATACTGCTCTTTATCGGAACTGCGATCGGGAAATTGCACTCGCTTGTACACCCGAAGTTCGACAATTTGACGGCAAGGATTTTTGCAAACAGTAGAAGCCTTAACAGTTCTTTCTACCATCACCGGCAATAACAAATCGGAAATAGAATTATCGCGGGATTGATCGACGGGAAGCGACAGGGGTTCTCCGGTTACGAATCCCAATTTGCGGATGCTGGCTTTGATTTGATCGAGAGTTTGGATCGAATCTCTGCTACCTGTAGGCAGGCGCGACCATTCCGGCACAAATTGAGAGATCAACTTGTTGCCATTGGGATCGACGATGAGCTGATAACTCAGCCAAGCGCCGCCTCCCATTAAAGCTGCACAGCCACCCAAGATGCTGAGGGCTGTCAAATTAGCTATCAGTCTTTTCCAGGGATATCTGGCGCGAGTTCGGGGAGTAGGTATTGGAAGCGGGGACTCTTGAAGATTTTTGGGGCGTCGGGTTTGGCGCCGGCGTCTTGTGGGGGGAGGAGCAACTTTGGGATTTTCTGGGGGTTTGGCTCGATTTTTTGAGGGGTTAATTTTGTGTTCCATCATGCCATTTTAGAATTTAGATTTTAGAATTTAGAGTTTAAAATTGCAATAGCCGATCGTACTGCCGACCTATGATATCCCAAGTGTATTGGCTTTCAACGAGCGATCGCGCGTTGACAGAGAGCTCCTGTCTTAGCTGCTGATTTTCAAACAAACTGGCGATCGCCTCAACATACTCCTGAACTTTGTTCGCCCGCAAGGCCCTTCTCGGTTGTGCGCCGCCATCGACGGCTAAACCCTCCAAACCTCGATCGCTAGCAACCACGGGAGTTCCCGCAGCCATCGCCTCCAAAGTTTTATTTTTAATCCCAAAACCAATCCGCATCGGCACCACACAAACAGCAGCTTGATGCAAATATTCTGCCACCCTTTGCACCCGACCTACTACTTGAATTCCGGGAAGTTTCCCCAAGGCGAGCACTTCCGGGACTGGCGAAGCCCCGACTAAGGTGAGGGTAGCATCGGGATAGCGCTGCTGCAAAGGCGGCATTATTTGCAAACTGAGAAACCGCGCTGCGTCAATATTGGGCAAATTGTTCATTGCGCCTGCAAAAATTAAGGTATGTCCTCCCGGATCGATCGACCGATACGGAAATTGAGTTAAATCCACGCCGTTAGGAATTACATCTATGGGAGGTACAAAAAAATCTTGTTTTCCTCGCACCTGTACCGAAGGCAACAGTAATTCGAGGAGTTGCTCTCTGTCTGTGGATGTTGTCGCAACAATGCGGGAGAATTTGGAACAGTAGCGTTTTTCGTAGCGGGCGAGTAGCGGTAAATTTAGTCGATCGCGCAGGGGTTTTTCCGAGGTGCCGGTTGCTAACATTTCCCTGCAAGTTCCCCAAACGGAACTGTGAATGTTTGCTACTGTCAGCAGTTTTTGCCGCCATTCGGGACGCACGTAAATCTCGTTAACGCTGTGCTCGCAGGTGACAGTATCGCATTTGCCTGCTGTTACCAATTCGTCTGCCCAATTCTGCATTGCTTGGGAGTAGCTTGAGAGTACGTTTGGAGGTGTTCCCGACTGCAAAAATCGACTGAATCTGTGGAATTTTCCTATTATTTCAGAGAACCCCCCCTCAGTCCCCCCCTTGTTAAGGGGGGGAGGCAAGAAGCCCTCCTCAAGCCCCTGGTTAAGGGCAGGAAATAACCCCCCCTCAGTCCCCCCCTTGTTAAGGGGGGGAGGTAAGAATCCTTCCTCAGTCTCCTGGTGGAGTCTTAGCCCCCCCTTGACAAGGGGGGGTTGGGGGGGTAATCGCGGGTTGGGAAAAACTGCTAATTCTGTGACTTGCTGGCGCAATGTGTCGATTTGTGCGTCGGTGACATCGGGCGATCGTACAGTGCCGAGAATTACCTCATGCCGCCGGCTCAAGTATTGTAATAAATTAAACGTCCTTACCTGAGTTCCTCCGCGGCTGGGCGGATAGGGAAAAGTTGAGGAAAGCATCAAAATCTTCATGGGATGTGAGATAAACTGAGATGTTGCACCATTCTCAATTACTTGTTTAGGAACAGGCTTTTCGGCCTGTTCCACAAAGAGTGAATTTTCTTGTGGAACAGGCCGAAAAGCCTGTTAAGCGAGAATGGTGCAAGATGTGAGATAAATAAATTTGCCGCTTGCGCGATAAAATTGATTGATAAAACGTTTTTTTTTAACAATCTTCGCACCTATGGACGAATTATCTCTTAAGGCGCTGCTGGAAGACTTGAAAAAGTCCGACGAAAGTGTTCGCGATCGGGCAACTACTGAACTCTGGCACACTTGGTTTAACCAGAAAGGTGACTATGGGATGCAAATTCTCAGGCGAGCGCAAGTTTCGCTGGATGCAGGCGATGTTCACCACGCTTTGGATTTGCTGACGAAATTGATTGCGGAAGCGCCGGATTTTGCGGAAGCTTGGAACCGACGCGCCGTACTTCACTATACTCAAGGAAATTATAAAAAGTCGATCGACGACTGCGAAATTGTCCTCAAACTGAACCCGGTGCATTTTGGGGCGTTGCACGGTCTGGGTTTGTGCTACGCTGCGTTGGGAGAATACCTAAATGCTATTCAAGCTTTTCGTCGCGCTTTGGAAATTCAACCGTTTGCTTTGGTGAATCAAAAGTTAATTCTCGAATGTACGGCTCGTTTGAGTTAAAATTAATTTTCTTGGGCCCAAAAGTGTTAATACCAAATTGTAAGCTGCTACGCATTTAAATTGAATCCAGAGACGGGCAGGATGCCCGTTCCACAATAATAATTGTAGAAAAATTGACTGTCAAATTAGATGCACAACAGCTTAGTCACTTTTGAGCAATCTAAAATCTAAAATCTAAAATCTAAAATTGTCTAAGTTAGTGCCTAAAATTAGCGTTTGCATTCCTACTTACAATCGAGTGCATCTGCTGGCTTGTGCGATCGCCAGCGTGCTAGATCAAACTTATACAGATTTTGAATTAATTATCTGTGATGATGGTTCTACTGACAGCACTCCTTTGTTGATGTCGGAATTTGTCGTAGCTTGCGGGGCGGGACGCCATCGCGGGATTCGCTACATTCGCCACCCGCAGAATATCGGCAAGAGTAATAATATGCGATCGGGCTTTGCTGCTGCAAGAGGCAAATATTTTATCAAGTTTGACGATGACGATCGCCTCAGCGCGCAATTTCTAGAGCGGACATCGGCTATTTTAGATAAAGACCCCAGCATCGATTTTGTCAGTACCGATCACTGGGTGATCGACATTAACAATTATATAGACGAAAACCAGACGAAACTCAATTCGCAGCGGTGGGGGCGCACCGAGTTGTCGGCTGGAATTATTGAAGATTTGCTATCTGCTGTTTTTCTCAGACAAAGTTTGCAAATAGGGGCGACTTTGTTTCGGCGCCGCGCGCTGGAAGAAGTCGGATTTCTGCGGCCGAATTTGCAAAATTGCGAAGATAACGATTTGTTTGTGAGACTTGCGATTGCAGGCAAAAAATGCTATTACTTGCCGGAGCTGTTGATGGAGTATCGAGTTCATGCAGGACAGCAAGGAGTCGATCGGGCAATTCCGTATTTGAATGATAAATTGCGCTATTTGACCGGCTACGAGTTTGAGTCGGAAAAGTTGGAAACAGTCAGGCTCAAAAGGATTGCCGAAACTCAATTAGCGCTAGGTTTGCGACTGATTGAGGTGGGTGAAACTGCAAAAGGACGCCTGATGGTGCGGGCGGGAAAGTCTGTTTCTGCGGCGAAAATGTGGGCAGGTTTGGGATTGTCGCTGCTGCCGGTCGAGTTGCGTCCAAAAGCGTTTGAGTTTGTGCGAGAGTTGATCCAATAAGGAATGAGAATTAAATAACTTAGAATGCGTGATGGTTCTTGTGGGATGGGCGTCCCGCCCGTCCAGAAAGGGCGGGCGGGACGCCCATCCCACTTTCAAGAGTGTAAATTATTTAATTCGCGATCCTAACCATCAATAAGAGTTATTAATTATCAGCAGGGGATAATATATTAATTTATTTGAGTAGGGGGTTTTGTTTGGCCTTGAGATTTGCTCAGATTTGGCTCGATCGAAAACTTTCCGGGGATCGTTGAGAGAGTCGGCTAAAAATAAAAATTCGATCGGACACGTTTTAGATTAAATTAAGAAATTAAGAAATACTGAAAATTAAGTATTTACGACTTTGACATCGATCAGGGACGAGTACAGACCTTTCCTTGGGTCGGCCCTGCTTGTGCTATCTGTCAGGCGATTAGGGAAAACTTTTGCCCTGAGAGTAGGTGAAGGGCTCAAAGTCAGCATTGTTAAATTCTGTCTATTTTATTAATGCACCACTCATGTCAATAACTAATCGGATTAGTTTCAATAATCTCCAGGGCGACATCTTCGGCGGTGTCACGGCTGCCATTGTCTCGCTGCCCTTGGCCCTCGCCTTCGGGGTCGCTTCGGGAATCGGGCCGATCGGCGGACTGTACGGTGCCATTTGTGTTGGCTTCTTTGCGGCGCTGTTTGGCGGCACCCCAACACTGATTTCGGAACCCACAGGGCCGATGACTGTGGTGATGACTGCGATCGTCGCATCCCTCACCGCCAGCAATCCCGAACAAGGGCTAGCAATGTCATTTACCGTTGTGATGCTGGCGGGGCTGTTTCAAATCATCTTTGGTATTTTCAAGCTAGGGAAATACGTCACCCTGATGCCATACAGCGTGATTTCGGGCTTTATGTCGGGAATTGGCGTGATTTTGATCATTCTGCAAATTGCACCGTTTCTGGGTCAAGCCCCTCCCAAAGGAGGTGTTTTGGGCACTTTTATGGCAATTCCGCAGTTGCTGGCAAACGTAAATCCGCCGGAAGCAATTCTCGGTATCTTGACGGTGGCAATTATTTTCCTGATGCCCAAAAAGCTGAAGAAAATCGTACCCCCGCAATTGATAGCGCTGATTGTCGGCACGGTAATTTCCCTGACTGTGTTTCAGGGCGCGGATATTCGCCGGATTGGAGAAATTCCGGTGGGACTGCCTCCCTTGCAATTGCCGACTTTTTCCGCCGGTCAACTCACGGTGATGTTTGTGGATGCGGTGATGCTGGGGATGCTGGGCTGTATCGATACCTTGCTGACGGCGGTGGTGGCGGACAGTCTGACGCGGACTGAGCACAAGTCCGATAAGGAGTTGATCGGTCAAGGAATTGGCAATATCATGTCGGGGATCTGCGGTGGCTTACCGGGCGCCGGGGCAACGATGGGAACTGTGGTCAATATCCAAACAGGCGCGACTTCGGCGTTGTCGGGTTTAACTCGCGCGTTGGTGTTGCTGGTGGTGGTTTTGGGGGCGGCGAAGTTAACTGAACCGATTCCGATGGCGGTGTTGGCGGGGATTGCGCTGAAGGTGGGGATTGATATCCTTGACTGGAGTTTCCTGAAACGATCGCACAAAGTATCTGTTAAGGGTTCCCTGATCATGTACGGGGTACTGTTTTTGACTGTGTTTGTGGATCTGATTGTGGCGGTGGGTGTGGGCGTATTTATTGCCAATATCCTGACAATCGAACGGTTGAGTAGTTTGCAGTCTGCGGGAGTGAAGCTGATTTCCGATACGGATGATGAGGTTCTCCTCAGTCAGGAGGAGAAGCAACTCTTGGATCGGGGTAGGGGGCGCGTGTTGCTGTTCTGCTTGAGCGGCCCGATGATTTTTGGGTTGTCAAAAGCGATCTCCCGCGAACACAATGCTATGAAGGATGCCGATGCTTTGGTGATGGATCTGACTGCTGTGCCCATGCTGGGAGTGACGGCTTCGCTGGCGATCGAAAATGCGATCCGCGATGCCTGCGATAAGGGTTTGCAGGTTTACATCGTCGGTGCCAGCGAGAAAATTCAGCAGCGCTTGCAGAAGTTGGGATTGTTGGATCTGATCGCGCCAGAGCATGTCATGAGCGATCGTACCGCAGCCTTGCGACAAGCCGTCGCTGTGGTTGACAACAAAGGCATCCCCTTGGGAGTGCCTGTGTAACAAGCCAGGAATTCGCCAAAATAGTAGTGGTTTAGCAGGAGTTCCAGTTTCTCCTGCTATTTTTATGGCTCGATCGATCGTTTCATATCGTTTCCGGTTGTATCACTATTGTTCAAATGTCCAAACAGTCCGATCGAAAGCATAATTTTAGTCAACAGCCAACAGCCAGCACTCAAGAATCAGGTCTGAGTGCAACCGGAATTGATATGAATTCTTGATTTTCTTCAGTCTCCCTCTGCTGGGACGAGGGGCAAGTATATACGAGGTTGTAACCGCCGAATCTTCTGGCGTGTAGCTATACAACCAGAAATTATCCGATTGATATAGCCGGTAGCCACGGAATATCTGTAACACCTGGGTCGTAGCCAAGTTGTTTGAGTAGTGTGGTAATTTGCCCTCTATGGTGAGTTTGATGATTGAACATATGTGTCACCAAAACCCAAGTCGGTAGCACGCGGCATTTACCATCTACATTGCTTGTGTACTCAAACGGCTGACTCAACCAGTCAGAATTAAGGTGTCTAGACCATTCTATAATTTGCCGATCCATTGTCTCCCGTTCCGCTCTCAAAGCCTCAAATTCAGCATACAGGTCTTGACCGATAACGATACCCGAAAATGGGTGAAGAGTGAAACGCCCCATCCATGCTTTGTCACCATAGAGTAAGTGATTCAAAGTGCCATGAATCGACTTGAAAAAAGCACCCATATCCTGTTTGCGCTGTTCATCAGGAATAGCCGAGCAAACCGAATATAGATTTTGATTCATCCAGCAATTGTACTCAGCCATTAGCTGGTAGTAGCTACCCTCGTACATACTCAAAACCTAATCACAGAGTTTGAACAACTTACATTATACAAATAGGTCTTTCACAATACTCCTGACTCTAATTGGTTTAGATAAATAAATTCAGGAGCTTTAACTCCCGCTTCTTGTCTAATTTTAACCAGTGCAGGCGACTCAAAAAACGCCCTTGCATCTGTTATTGATGTCCACGCGGAGAAATGAACGATTTTGTTGGGTTCATTGTCATAGTTCAAGACCTGATAGGAGCGTTCTCCAGCTTCTTTTCGGATGCTTTCAGCACGATCGAATACCTGTTTCCAAGCTTCATAGTTTTCTACTTCATGAATGATTAAGACATACTGCATAGCAATCAGATTCTCTGATAATTTCAAAACTAACTTCAATGGTTCGGTTTACTCCTCTTCTTCCTCAGCATTTTTCTCTTTAAATCCCAACCACAAAAGTATTACATCTTCTACTTCGAGCATTTTCTCGCATATCATACTTCCCAATTTGCGTAGAAGCTTTGCATGAGGAATTGTAATCATATTTTGTACGTCAAATACTCCTTCTCGGAGGAACTTATTTTTGACTTTCACCTCAAATCTTGAACCGCGTAAACTTGTTGTATGTGGCACTAGAGTCGCTAATGCCCGGTCTTGATTTAGAGCAGGAATACTCACGACCAAACATGGTCTGACTTTCGCAGTATAACCTAGATCGACTAACCAGATTTCACCACGCTCTGGACTATTTATATACGGATTCTTCCTCATCTAGCTCTAGAAAAAGTCCCTCAGCATTTAGAACTAAATCGTCATCAGATAGGGGCGGAAAGTCTAAATAAACAGTCCGTTTCAAAATTTCCAATACCAAATCTAACCGCTCTGAGTCTGTTAATCGCTCAAAGGTATTCAAAAGTTCTTCTACTAAAATAGTCATAGCTTTTTCCCTAGACTTGCTTATAGCATAGCACAGGTTTTAAGTAGACCAACCTAAAAAGACATAACACCCAGCTCCCCGCAGCACTTTAAGCCTGCGGGGTTATAACCTCGATCGCGCTTTCCACTAAAGTAGTAAACAGTGCCCGATCTAAGTTTTGCCTAAATATCGTGTCTATATTTTCTGAAATTCCGACTGTGTGGCTGCAAATTTCCCTCGTGGGAGTCTGGCTGGGTGTAGTTTTATTGGTAGCTGAGGGGTTAAATCGCTTTACTTCTGTCGATGCTGAGGTATCGCGGAAGATTGTTCACATCGGTACTGGGAACGTGATTTTGCTGGCTTGGTGGCTGGAAATACCCGGTTGGGTGGGGATTTCGGCGGGGGTTTTAGCAGGTGCGATCGCCCTAATTTCTTACCAAGTTCCAATTTTGCCCAGTCTTAACAGTATCAACCGGAAGAGTTGGGGGACTTTTTTCTATGCTGTTAGTATCAGCGTTCTCGTGGCTTGGTTTTGGCCGCTGCAACATCAGGAATACGCTGCTTTGGGCATTTTAGTGATGACTTGGGGCGACGGATTGGCTGCTGTCATCGGCCAGAAATACGGCAAACATATTTATCGAGTTGGGGGAATGCAGAAGAGTTGGGAAGGTTCTGCAACTATGTATTTGGTGAGTTTTGCTGTTAGCAGTTTGATTTTGCTGGCGGTTCAAGGCAATATTTGGCAAACTTGGGCTGTGTCTGCTGTTGTAGCTTTAGTTGCTGCTACTTTGGAGTCGGTTTCCAAGCTGGGAATTGACAATCTGACTGTGCCGATCGGCAGTGGGGCGATCGCCTTTTTCCTAAATCAATTTTTGATGATTGGTAATGTGTAATCTGAACTTCCCGCCACGGGCGGCGTTGCTGGATACAGGTATGAATTCAAGATTTCGCAATTGCTATAAGCCAAGTATGGTGAGTTTTGTAACTTCAAGCGAAAAAGTAATTCATACCGTGAATCAGCAACACCAATTACCAATTGTCTAAGTTCCGTTAAAGCAGGCGACGTGCTTGTAAAATTTGTTGTTGCCATTGCTCGAAAGCGGGGATTTTTGAGCGATCGTCTGTGGGAAACATCGCCCTTATTTGCTCCATCAGCTCGATCGCCAGCGGTACGCCAAGCTGCAATTGTTCCAACACATCCCGCTGAGCAAAAACGCTTTCCGGTGTTCCTTCTAAAATCAATTTTCCTCGATCCATTACAAACACCCAATCAGCCCAGCGGTAGATGAAATCGAGGTCGTGACTTGCTAAAAGGATGGTGGTTCCAGCTTGGTGAATTTGTTGAAGTAAACCGATCAGTTGTCGGGTGTGACGCGGATCGAGATAGGCGGTAGGTTCATCTAGCAGCAGCAGTTTGGGTTTGAGAACCATGATATCGGCGATGGAAACCCGCTTTTTCTGGCCCAAACTGAGATTGTGAATTGGTTCGCGGGCGAGTTCGCTTAGATCGAATTGCTCGATCGCCTGCTGCACCTGTTGAGCGATTTCGGATTCTCTTAAGCCTAAATTGTACAATCCATAGGAAATATCTTCTTCTACCGTCGAAGCTACTAATTGATGTTCGGGATTTTGAAAGACGAGTCCGATTTGTTGGCGCAGTTGCATCAAAGATTTGCGATCGTAGCGAAAGGGTTCACCTTGCCAGCTAATGATTCCCTGTTGCGGTTGATATAAGCCATTTGCTAACAGAAAAAAGGTAGTTTTGCCACAGCCATTTTGACCGATCAGCCCGCAGCGTTTCCCAGCGGGGACTTTGAGATTTAAACCCTGAATTGCCACTCGCGAACCGCAGGGATAGGAGTAGGAAGTGCGATCGAATTCGAGAATCCATTCAGACATATTCGTTATTTTTTATTTTTTATAACCTTGTTCCCAGGCTCTGCCTGGGAATAAATACCCGGAGGCTATGCCTCCAATTACCGATTACCGATGAATGATTACCAATTACCGATTACCGATTTTCATTGTATAGCAATCCTTGCAGGAGTCGTAAACTTTTTACCCCACCCCAACCCTCCCCTTATCAAGGGGAGGGAGTAAGAAATTCACAAAGGAGTCGTAAACTTTTTACCCCACCCCAACCCTCCCCTTATCAAGGGGAGGGAGTAAGAAATTCATAAAGGATTCGTCAACTTTTTACCCCACCCCAACCCTCCCCTTATCAAGGGGAGAGAGTAAGAAATTCACAAATGATTTAGAATTGCTAAATTTGTGTCAGCCTCGATCAGATTTTGACAACTGCCAAAGTTGCATTTCATAACAGAGATGTTGCTCAAAAAGTTGACTTGCCTCCAATCCTTCAACTACCAGCTTCTTGAACCAGCGACGAAATATCCACCGCAGGAATTTGTGGACGGGGGGAACTGTAATCGCAATCAAATCTGCAACATAGATCATTGTATTCAGTCCATATCGGCGGAAAGTATCGACATACAAATCGATTGTTGGCAAAATATGGGCGGAAATATCCTCAGTTTTTACTAAAGTGAATCCAGCCTGGTTTAATGCTGCATGAAGTTCCGTAACAACATGACAATTAGAGAACATTCCCTCTTTATAATTAGCATCAGATCGCAGCATATCAGCCAGCAAAACGTAACCGCCCTGATTGAGGATTTTGGCGGCACCGTTAGCAATATCAACAGCCGACATATACTGGCTACTTTCGCTAAAGAGAATAAGATCGTAGAAATGGGTTGCTTTGAAGTCTTCAAACCTCGTGAGGTGGAAGATTGCCCGATCGCCCGTACACTTAAGAAAGCGCTGTTGTTGGAACGGATCGGGTGCGAGCCCTTCGACTGCAAAACCTCGATCGAGCAAATAAGCCGCATTTCCGCCAATCCCGCAGCCCACATCGAGTATCGTATGAGTGCCTTTGGGGATTGCATCTAACAGTTTTACAGTATAAGCTTGCTGAGCGACGCGCAATCGTGCGATCGTGAGTTCGTCAGCGGGCACAGGTAGGGTTTCCCAATAGCCGTAGTGAAGGTAGGGCGAATCTGTCAAGCCCAAATAGTAATTAAGCGCTGCATTTTGGTAGCGAGTTACTTTAGAAATTTCGATAGATTTTGGCTGCGACATTGGGAAAATTTAGTAAGTTTTAGGATTTAGGGCTGAGTTGAAATTCTTCCCAGCGCTTGCATACCTGTTCATAGCACTCAACCGGAGAAATTGCCAACTTTTGCAACAAATTGATATCAATGTGACCGTGGGCGATCGACAAAAATATAATTGCTTCCTTGGGTTCGTAGCTATCAATGATTTGGAGCAGATTTGAAACAGTATTTTGCTCGATTTCTAGTTGTTGCAAATAAACGGTTGCCTCCAAATCGGAAATAAATTCCAGATCGTACTTGATAGTATCTACGCTCCAATTCACAGAACCGTTAATGGGAGTATTGATTTTGCAAGCAACCAAGCCTCGTCCTTGATGCAAAAAGCCATTCCAAGCAGTATGTCCGATCGACAAAATATTCTGATGAATAAACAAGTTTTGCCAGTAGCCAAAACTACCCTGCCAAACACTATCTTCGATTCGCATTTTTTTAGTTTCCCGCTGCCTAAAATTTCGTTATTGTCGATCGGGAAACGGAGCACAACAGCAGATTATTTGTAAAAATATTGAACTCACCATCATCCATACCTCGCAGATGAAAAACATGATTGTAAACAAATCGGCGGGCATCCTGACTCAGAGATGCAATGATCTCATTACAGTTGCGGGACAGCGCCGGATTCGCACCGAACTTTCCCCCTTACGTCTGATGTGTGTTTTTCATCAGAGCCGATCGATATACGGGAATATTACCACTATTTGGAACATTTGACAAAAAACCGTCCGCCTATTCACCAAACTCCATATTTTCATACAAATCGGCCAGCGAAATTTCCACAGCAACAGATGTTAAACTGAGCCGATCGCCCATACAGCTATATTCCGAAAAAATCCACTTATTCGCATCACTTTTAGAATATTGCTCGACCTGTAGCCGATATTGGTCGATTAATAAATACTCCTGAAAACTAGGAATACTGCGATAAGCAGCAAACTTTTCATCGCGGTCATAAGCTTTGGTACCTTTAGACAGCACCTCAGCAATTAGCAGCGGATTGGTAATTGTATCCGTTCGTCCAGATTGCAGCTCGATCGGGCGCGCTACCACCATCACATCCGGGTAAGTATAATTATTAAGCTGCGGAACCCAAAGCCGCTGATCCGATGCAAAAATACTGTAAGGTTTACCCTTAAGACTCACCCTCAAAATAGCATTTAAGATGCTCGTAATTTCATTGTGATCCGGTGTGCCGCCAGCCATCAGAACAATCTCCCCATTGATAAATTCATGCCGATCCTGAGAATTGATTTCCAATTCTAGATATTCCTCAGCGGTGTAGGTTTTGGTTTCAACTTGCGCGATCATACACAACGCTCTCCTTTAATCTACTCATTTCAGTTTATCTTAAAAATTCTGCTAATTCAACATAAAATTAGATTTTAATCATGCTAAGAAACAGGCAAGATGCCTGTTCCACAAAGAGGGAATTTTCTGGTGGGGCGTGAGTTTGGCATCAAGAACAGGCAAGATGCCTGTTCCACAAAGATTGAATTTTCTTGGGGGGAGTAGGGGTTGGGCATCTTTCCCGCCCGTGCGATCGCACTTAACAAACTTACCGCAGCGGGACGAAGTTATAGCCAGTGCTTCCTCCTTGTTTAACTTGCACTAAAATCGGCTTACCAGCCCGATCGCCCGTGGGCAAAAACTTCACATCCTCGCTCGATCCTGCTGTTGAAAAACTCCGATTTCTGAGTGCTTGTTGCAACCCTTCCCGCGTATTGCTTTGTCGCAAGCCAGCGATGACAGCTTGAGTCGCATCAAAACTCGTTGCTGTTCGCCAATTCACAATGCCTCCCCAACGCTGGCGGGCATTTTCTGGGAAACAGCTACCGGGATTAGTTTCAGGATGCCAGGGAACGGGCAAAACAAGCCCGTCAACGTCTTTTTGTCCGTCTTTTAAAGTTTGAAAGGTGTAGAGCGTAGTGCTGCCGTAGAGTGGCAATTTGCCTCGATTGATGCGAGCCAGAGAAATCGCACGGTCAATGCGATCGATGTGGGGCGCTACCATCAATCCTTGTGCATTTTTGCTGACAGCATCGGCGATCGCACTTTCGGGATTAAAAGAGGGTAAGGAAAAGTCGCAAATAGTGGGAACTAATTTGCCACCAGCAGCAGTAAGAGATGCCACAAATTCATCTTTAAATGATATGTTATCCGGTGCTTGGGAATCATAACAAACCGCAATATTAGTTTTGGCTGCTGTTTTCACTCCATATTCTGCTAAGGGAGCTGCCATTAAGCTAATATTGGGTACTGTCCGAAAGCTGTAGCTGCCAAATCCTGATAGATTATTGGCAAAGCTCGTCTGGCGATCGCTCCTGGTGCGATCGTTGCCGATGTAGATGTAGATGTAGGTGTATTTGAATTTTTGGCATTCAATAAACCGGGAAGGAACTTGTAGGCGCCAAACCAAATTAAGCCGATGGCAATAATAAAAACAATGGGGGGCGGGCTGTTGCTTTTGTTAGTATCTTGATACAGAATTTTTTCTATTTATTTTGATACTGTAATTATTCATTCAACTAATGTTCACGTCAATTCATATAATTCATTAATTAAGTTCATAAAAGTCATACAGCACTTTCCAGGTAAGTGAAGTACAGAGAAACCGGGTTTCTTGAATAAAACCGGTTTCTGGCGAGAAATCCAGAATAAACCCGGTTTCTGGGGTGTACTTTATAAACCTGGAATCCGCTGTATTTGTAATAGCTGTTGCAAGAAGTGCGATCGCCCTTATTCAAATCCGGCCCGCTAAACTAACGAGAATAGGAGAATTATCAACAATATTCCTGGAGGCGCGGGTGTTCAGAAACCGGGTTTTTTGCGAGAATACTTGGTTACAACTCACATCTTGCACCATTCTCAAGAACAGGCTTTCCGGCCTGTTCCACAAGAGATAAATTTTCTTGTGGAACAGGCCGGAAAGCCTGTTCATAAAAAGATTATTGAGAATGCTGCAATATCTCAGTTACAACCCGCAGATTCTGTAAAAACCCGGTTTCTTTGATTGTGATGCGTAACTCCCGTTGATATTAACCACCGCCACCGTCACCGGCACTAATCGTGAATATAATGCAGGACTTACCCACTCCGACCAAAGAAACCGGGTTTTTTACGAAAAGACGCGTTAGATCGCAGATTCGGTCAAAAAACCCGGTTTCTGACCCCCATTCGTCCAGGAATAACAATAAATTTAGCGTTGAAATACCGCGCTTAACAAAGTTAAAACCGTGCAACCAAAAACGGCTTCCAATGTATATCTTCGCGAAGGTTTATAAGGGTAAGAATTCCAAACGCGCAATTCTCCATTAAAGCCGCGCGACGCTAAACTCAACGAAACTTGACGGTAGTTTTCCAAAGTTCGCTGAAGCAATTGCCCGATTAAAATGCTTAAACTCTGCATTCCCCGCTTCCAAGTGCGGTAGCCACAACGCGAGTTTTGGGCTATCCAAAGTTCATCGGCGATCGCCAATAAGCTAAAAATAAACCGATACATTAGTAATAGCAGTTCTGTGACTAACTCTGGACAGCGTAATTGTCTGAGAATTTGCAATATTTCGGTAAAGGGCACCGTCAAGAGGATGAAATACATACAGCTTGTCGATGCGAAGGCGCGGGCAAACAGTAAGCTCACTTGGTATATTCCAGTGCGACTCACATAGAGATAAAAAGTGCCGATGCTAATGCCCCAACCTTGCCAAATATCCCACTGAATTTCCTGGATTTGACCTAACTCAACCGCACCCAGCGCCAAAGCAGGCACACTTGTCAGCAAAAACATCAACGGTAGCGACAGCAACCGCAAATACAGTTTCCCCGGAATACCCGCATAGACGACGATCCAGACGGCCAACCACAGGCCGATCGACAATTGGACGATCGCCCCAGAAACGAGAGACAGAATTAAAAGGGCGATCGCAAAGGATAACTTGTGGATTGGCGGCAACCCGCGCAAGCGATTTGTATAAGCCAGACTATCAATCTGATGGTTCATTCCAAAGTCTTTCAGTCCGCGCAGGCGGACTTTGTATGTGTAGAAGCGAATTCTATTCGCCGTTTATTCGCCATTTATTCCGACGGCGATTCATCATCAGATTTATGAGATTCAGTGCGTCCCTTATAAAGCCCGATCGCGTAGCCAATTACGCCCGATCCTAACGCCGCTTGAGTCGCAAACAGCAAACTTTCAATTTCTCCGCTAGCAGGCTCAAAAAAGTGGTTAAACCAAGGTTGATAGTCCGGTTGAATTTCCGTAATCGCTTTCTGTGCTTCCCCATCCGCTCCGCCGTATTCACCCCGGACAAAAACTAGGGGAATAACGGCAAGCGCGATAACAGCAATTACCAACATCCAATTTTGCCGCGAAGTAGATTGGTGATTTTTTGTAGGCTTTTGACTCACGGCTTATGACTCCTGTCTCAATAATTTCAAAGTTTCCAACTCCGGCTTCCCGTAAGAATGCAGCCAATTCCAGA
Organism: Microcoleus sp. B4-C1; assembly: GCF_036705285.1. Classification (NCBI taxonomy): domain Bacteria; kingdom Bacillati; phylum Cyanobacteriota; class Cyanophyceae; order Oscillatoriales; family Microcoleaceae; genus Microcoleus; species Microcoleus sp. B4-C1. The sequence continues at coordinate 25,180 of NZ_JAUBUC010000072.1, forward strand.
CCAATAGAGTCAGCAATCCCTCACTAATCGCCAGGGGTACTTGAGTAATAGCAAAGATGCCAGCAAACTTGAGAAACGAAGCCATAAAACCGCCACTGGCTGCCGGAAAAGCTAACGCTAATTGAATCGAAGTCGTCACATAAGTCAGTAAATCTGCCAAAGCTGCCGCACAAAAAATTGCCGCCCGCTGGCTACCAGTTCGCAACAGCAATTGATAGATAAAATAGGCAGCGAAAGGGCCGACAATCGCCATCGAAAACATATTCGCTCCCAGGGTTGTCAAGCCACCATGCGCTAACAGTAACGTTTGAAACAACAAAACTAAAGCCCCCAATACAGCCATCACCGAAGGGCCGAACAAAATTGCACCCAAACCGGTACCCGTCGGGTGAGAACAACTGCCCGTTACCGAGGGAATTTTTAAAGCAGAAAGCACAAAAGTAAACGCACCCGCTAAAGCTAGCAATAGTTTAAGTTCCGGGTGTTCTTTTGTAATACGAGTAATCGATCGCAAACCTACTGCAAAAAAAGGCAACGCCACCATCCACCAAAATACAGCCCATTGCACCGGCAAAAAACCTTCCGAAATGTGCATAGCTGCGGCAGGCGTTGCCGTGCCCAGGACAATATAACAACTCAAGCCAGCCATCAATCCCAAGCTGACCAATTTCCGATTTCTGGCCTTCACGCTGAACCTCGCAGATGAGACTATGTAAACTAACACATCGGCGGGCATCCTGACTCAGAAAGCGACAAAACTCTCATTACAGTTGCGGGACAGCGCCGGACTTGCACCGAACTTTCCCCGTTTCCTCTAACGGCTGCTCCCCATTAGAACCGACTGGTTAGACATAGTTTAGTCGATCGTGTAAGTCTCAGCAAATCTTTTACAAAAATTACTTCAGATTAACTAAGGAATGAGAATTAAATAACTTCCACTCTTGAAAGTGGGATGGGCGTCCCGCCCGTCCTTTTTGGACGGGCGGGACACCCATCCCACAATCACAATTAAAATTGTAAGTTATTTAATTCGCGTTCCTAAGTCAAAATTACCTATCATCTTCTCTTCCTTCGCGTCTTCGCGGTTCGTTCCATAAATACTATTGCCCAACAAATCAACGGTATAATATTAATGAGTTTTGAGGAAAGCCGCCATGTTAGATTACAAATTTCCGAGGCACTGGCCCTCAGCCGATGAACTACCAGACTCAGATGAAACGCCTGTGGATAACGAACTGCAAGAACTAATACCAGGGTTGTTAAAAGCAATATTGCTCATACTTTGGGCAGAACGCATGGACTGGTTTTTTGGCATAGATATGGGTATTTATCATCACCCTGACGAACCGCCCATTGTCCCAGATGCTTTCTTAAGTTTAGGAGTAGAACGATTTTACGACGAAGAATTGCGCCCCAGTTACGTGCTGTGGGATGAAAATGTTCTGCCTACTTTTGTGCTGGAAGTTGTTTCCCCAACTTATCGCAAGGAATACAGCACAAAATTGGAGACTTATCAAGCTTTAGGCGTACTTTATTACGTCATTTATTCTTCCCGCCGCCGTCGAAAACCTCATTTGGAAGTACACAAGTTAGTCAATGGGAAGTACGAGTTACAGTCAGGAAATCCAGTTTGGATGCCTGAAATTGGTTTGGGGATTGGTTGTGAAAGGGGAAGTTATTCTGGGGTGACAAGGGAGTGGTTGTATTGGTATGATGCCGATGGAAAACGTTATCTGACACCTGAAGAACAGGTGAAAGAATCAGCGCAGCGCGCCCAACAGGAATCCCAGCGCGCCGATCGACTGGCTCAGCGATTGCGGGAGTTGGGGATAGATCCTGATAATTTGAGCTGATGGCAATCAAGAGTACCAGACGGATCGACTCTAGACGCTCAGAAACCGGGTTTTGCAACCGAGATCGATCGTCCTCAACGAAAGATTTTCTGGAAAAAACCCGGTTGCTGCATCCAGAAATGTGTGAATATTTATCTCAACAATCAGGAAATATCGAGCTAGATTTGGAAAAAACACAGAGTTTGACGGCAAACATTGAGATGCAGCTCGAAAACATGAAAATCAACAGAGGTTATTAAATAATGGTCATGAATCTGCGTTCTTACGATATCATCTGTTTTGGTGATGAAGTTCCAGGAGTTCTAGCTGTTATCTCAGCCTCCAGAGAATATCTTCGCCGCACAAAGCGTTATCCGCGAATTCTACTGATGTCGAAAGCAAGCTTGCAAGAAGGAATTGGCGGGCATTTGGTAAGAGGCGGCCTTGCTTATTTAGATAGAAGTCAGATTAGTGAACAACTTCAACAATCTTTAAAGTTAGATACCTTTGGTTCACCAGCGACAATCTATAAAGAATTCTTACAAAAATCCGGTGTCACCGCAATTGCACTTGACCCCCGCAAAGCCAGTGCAGCCCTGAAAGAAATGCTGGTAAAAGCTGGGGCAGATCTCCTCAGCAAAGTAGAAATTAAATCAGTCACTAAAGAAGGTCAAAAAATTGCCAGTATAACCACCTCTCAAGGCGTAGTTTATGCCGGCAAGCAATTTATTGATGCCACTGTCAATGCCGAATTAGCTCAAGCTGCGGGTGTGAGAAAACTGAAGGGATTTGAAACATTTGGTCTGCCTAACTCAGAACTTCCAGTCACCCTCGTTTTTGAAACCCAAGGACTCAGTGCAAGAGCACTGAAAGAATTCGATTACATTTATCTAAAACGCTTCACAAACCTGGCAGATTCAGAGGGTCAAAAATTTTTGCTGTACGCTGCAGGCAAGGATGCTAAACTAGCAGAAGAACTCCGCCTGGAAATGATTGACACTAGAGGCAACCTCAAAACTCTGTGGGCAGGAAACGATTACATCGATGTTCGATCGCCGGCTCTGTCTGTAGCATATCACTCCTTTAGAGGAACAAAGCTATCTTTTCCTCAAACCGGCATAATTTTAGATGAGGGAAATATAGCAATACTTCCCAATGATAGACTTTCGTGGAATGCGCTGTTATTTGCAGTCACCGCCAGCGAAGCAGAAGCCTTAGCGAGAAGCGGGAGCAAACCCACGGCTAATATGCAAAGAGAGATGTTATTTATTACAACTTGGCTGAGGAGTTTGGGGGCTACTTCTGTTACTTATGCCTCAGAACTTTATATCAGACACGCTGGCAATGTGACGGGAGTTGTAGAACCTTTAACTGGCGCACAAATGCTGTTAGGTGGCGTACCTGCTAATGAAGCCCTGGCAACATTTAGCTATCATTTTGATGTACGGGGAGGCATTCCGGGTATTCGCGACAAAGCAACTAGCGTAGGATGGTTGAAAAGTCTGAGTTTTAAACAGCCTATCTTGAATATTGGCATCCGCCACGCATTAATTAAAAACGTTCCTAACTTGGCAGTGGTCAGTCCGTGTTCGGGATTTGAAGGGTTTGCTTGTTCTGTCGGCAGAATTGTGGAATTCAATGCAGCAGTTGGTCAAGGTGTGGGTATCGCTGCGGTTAATGCCATTCTAAATAACAAAAATCTAGCCGATGTATCTAACCAAGAAGTGAGACAAGTTCTCGCCCAAACAGGCCAGTTACCTAAAATTTTTGGAACTCCCAATAGTGGTGAGGCAATGCTATTGGCGCAATTCGAGACTCTTGCCAGTTCGGATGCTATTGCATAATCTCAATCCCGGTTGCACTCCTCATGATTATTGATTGTTGACTAAGCTGTTGCGGCATTTAAATTGTATGTCAAAAAATAATCAAACTTTTTTGCGGTGTCCCACCCGCCGTGAATATACAATTTAAATGCTCAACTTTATTAGCCTAATCGTTAACAACCAATCCTTACTTTTTCTGCGGGCACTTCGGATGAATCCCCCCCTGCAAACAAATGTAAGCAATTTGACTTTTATCTAAATTCTTAGCCTCCGCAAAATCAACTCCTAGGAATCTACCTGATTTACTACCAGTCGTGGGATTTTGAATAAATTGCTCCGAAGCTGCTTTCGCCAGAAACACCGCGCCTTTAAAATCCGCTCCCGCTAAATTCGCGCCCCGAAAATCAACCGAACTCACCTCTGCATTCCGAAAATTGGCATCTTGCAACCGAGCATCTTTTAAATTCACGTTTGCGAGTTTAGTCGAAGTCAAATTGGCATTTTGTAAGTTTGCGCCGCTCAAATCAGCACCGGATAAATCAGCGCCTTGCCATTCCGATTTAGACAAATTTGTCAAGGACAACTGAGCGCCTTGAGCCTTCACTTTGCCCAAACGTGCACCTGACAAATCTGCTCGCGACAAATTCGCGCTTCCTATATCGGCTCCGGTAAAACGGGCATTTTTTAACAGTGCTTCCTGTAAATTTGCTCCAATTAAAATAGCACTGCTGAAATTAGCTGAATTCAAATTGCCGTTTGACAAATTAGCTTTGTTCATGACAGCGCGCACAAAATTAGTCCCGTTCATTACAGCACTGTTCAAAGACGCCCCGGTCAAATTTACTCCTTCCAAATTAGCGCCGCTCAAGTCAGAAATCCAATCGTCAAATGTACCCGGACGCCTGTCTTCGCCGGTGCCGTAAAAGCGAGCTCCCTGCAAGCTGGCATTGGTTAAATTGGCATTTCTCAACTTAATTCCCGACAAGTCAACTTTGTTTAACACTAAAGTAAACTGAGATGGGCCGGCAGGACTTTGAGCTAAATCCGTGCGGCTCAGATCGACACCGTTGAGTTGGCTGCTATACACTGTGAGAATTTTGCCGATCGCCCTTTGTACTGTTCGCTGGCGGGCGGCCGCTAACTCGCGTTCCGGGGCCTTGCCGCCAAAGCGCAGGGAATCGAGGTCGTTGCTGAGGGCCTGATTCAACCGCTGCAAGTCAGGCAAAGCTTTCGGCCCGCTACTGACTAAAGCTTGCTGGATCGCGTCCAGCATGGCGCGGTTGTCTTCTTGAGCGAGCAAATCCGCTAGCAAGGGTACGGCGCGGGAGTCTTCCACCGCCCCCAAAGCCAAAATTGCCGATCGCCTGCCCGATGCCCCGCTAGCCGATGTGGGAGACAATTTGCTGACTAAAGCCACAAATAATTCGTCGTTCCGCTGCCGGGAATCCCGCATATTTGCTTGACTTTGAGTGTAGATGAGAGTGCCGACAAACAAAGTTAAAATCAATCCGGCGCTGCCGACGGTAACTATTACTAAAGTTGTGCCTGGGTGTTGGCGCATCCAATTCCACAAACTGGCATTTACTTTCAGGCCGCTTTGTGGAGTCACAACCAAAGCCGCAATCTGCGCGTCTTCCTCAGTCCAATCTTGAGTCTTGACAGGATTGGCAGACAGTTGATTCGATCGAGCGTTGACGACCAAAGTATTGGCGAGGCGATCGTGTCCCGCTTGCCGTTTGTAGCGCCACGCAACCGCGCCGTCTGCGAGCACTGCCAAGCCGCTCAACCCCCCTAAAATCAGCAAATCTGGAAACGCACCGCTCAAGCGCCAAATGCCGTAAGCGACGCCCAGAGGCACTCCCCAGCGCCCCAAACTTTCGCGAATTAGCACTTGCCCAAAACCCGGAGGAGTACCCGACGCTGTGACCACTTTGACGCCGAACCAGCGTTTGGGGATAGTTTGACCGGTTCTGGCGAGCAAAAACAGTTGCCACCCCGCTAAAACTGCCGGTGCCAGCAGTGCCCCTGACCAGAATAGATTAGTTAGGGGTGCGACTCTGGGGCTGCGATCGCGCACGGGTATGCCCAAAGTACGGGCGACGGTTTCGGATGCTGCTGCTATGGAGGAATTGAGCGGTACGGTTTGAGATTCCTGGTTGACTAATGCCCCGATACTGAAGGGAACGAGGGCGCTAGCAGCTATTAACGAAATTTCCACTGCCCAAGCGCCGCACCTGCGAACCAGCAGTGGCATTTGCTTGGATTGTGTTTGCCAAGACGGATCGGGTTGATTGATGCCGCTGGGCGCGGTGGGGTTAGCCATATTTAGAAATTCCTATTATTTGTCGTTAGTATTTGAGGACTGGGGGGAAATTGCCAATTTATACGCTATGTACATTAGCACTCCGAGAACGGCAAGAGTCATCAGCGCTGAAATTAGCTGTACGATGCTATTGAAGACTGTCAGGACAATTATCGCTCCGACGGCAAAGGCTGCCACCTGCCCCGGTTTGGGGAGTCTTTGAAACTTGTCCAGTAATTGATTGTATAAGGTTCCGACGGCTTGATATCTGTCTGGATTTTGTGTGATGAGTGGCGATCGTTCTACTTTAGCTTTTAGTTCTCCGAACGCTTGCTGCCAATTGAAGTTATTTTGAGGATTCATAAAAAAATTCGGAAGTTATTTTAGATTAATGTGTTCGGAACCGCAATTATCCCCTACCGTCAAAGAACTAGAACCAAATGCCATTGTGTGAGGAAACATGAAGATAAATTATCCGGGCGATCGCGGCAAACTGTGGTTTAGCTCGATCGTGACCCTAGCCTTGGCAATGATTTTAGCGGATGCCGGTGCCCTTCGGAGCCAACCGCTACAAATTGCTCCGGGATTTCCCGAACCGCTGGGAGTTTCTGGAGTTTCCGGCGGCCCGAACAATAGCGGCGACTGCGGTTTTGTCTCCCAAGCACCGAACCACGTCATTGAAGTAACGCAGGATTTGCCTTACTGGCGGATTGCAGTACAAACTGCTGGAGCTCCGAGTTTGATGATTCAGGGGCCGAGGGGGCGTTTCTGCGTCCTGCCGGCGAATGCTGCTGCGGGGAATGTAGAATTTTCCGGTTATGGGGACAAGGGGACTTATGTTATTTTTGTGGGCGATCGAGCTCAAGGTCAACACCCTTACTCTCTCTCTATTTCTCAAAAGCGAAATTAAAAATAAAACGGAATTAGGACGCTTGCTGTGAGAAAATTGCTTTTTGGCGATCGTAAATAAGCCGGATTCCTTACAGCAAGTCCGTGGAAGACCGATTTCATATCAATTTTGTATTTGGTCTTTAACCCACTTGCGAAACAATCTGAGAGTTTGACTCGTGCCCACTGTTTGGCTTTGTTCGCAATATTGAGAAATAGCTTCAATAATTGGCAGATTTGGAAAAGTCGGACTAATTTCCGATTCAACATATTTCCCATTTTGAAGCACATTAATCAGAAGCTTTTTATTTTCATAGCGCCAGATTTCAGGTACTCCCAAAGCTTCGTAAGCATCGAGTTGAGTTTTGGAAGTTATATCGACTTCAATAGCTAAGTCAGGCGGCGGATCGACAGTTAAGTCTATCCGCTTTTTGCCAATCATTAGAGCATAATTCTGAATGTAAAAACATTCATCAGGCTCAATTCCTTGTAACATACTTTTTCGCTTGAAAGTCGTCGAACCAAATGGTTCAAAGTCGATTTCTAGTTCCTCAAACAGAATTTTCACTAAATAGCCAATAATGATTTTAGCTTTCGGGAGCATCCCGGTTTTGTAAATGGTTAAAAGTATGATAAGAGCCAAAATTTTTCGCCCTCCGCTATATGATAGAAC
>NZ_JAUBUC010000194.1:0-2474 GCF_036705285.1 Microcoleus sp. B4-C1
CCCAACGGGGTACTTCGCGCAGCGCTCAGATTAATCCCCTTTAAATATACCGAGGGACTTCCCGGCTGGTAGTTAAAAATTCAATACGCGACAGCTTACCCCTGCTTAAACCGGGTTTTTTGTCTGGGTGCGTCCAGGACTGTTCTTTTGTTTTCTTTGCCTGCGGGCTGGTTTCGAGGTACCCGACAGCTTATTGGCCGTCTGTTTCCCCATCTTCTAGGAAAAGTTCGGACTCCGGTATCGCTTTAAACACGGGACAGAAACCGTCGGGGGTTACTTTAAAGCCAAACAAAGCACTGGACTGGTTCCAACAGCGCTGGCTGCGGTAGTGCTGGCAATTGCCGCAGCATTCGAGGTTTGCCTGAACGGCGCTGCCTTGAAAAAGGAGTTCCCGCTGGGAGATGCCCCGCAGTACCAGTTCTTCGCCTTGCCAGCGCGCTTCTACCAAACCGGTATCGGCAAAATTGGCCCACCGAGGATCGGCTGTAATCGGACTCGGCAAGCTAATTGCTACCTCTGTCCCTAATTCGCTGAGTTCTCCCTCATAGTTAGTTTCTGGGATAGCGGGCTGCAAAAACATTTCCCCGATCGGCAATTCGACCAGTGTTCCGGCCGCCGGAGTGTGCAACTGGTAGCGGTTTCGCAGCTCGTCCAAGTTAGCCAAGTCAGCTAAATATGCCGGGGAACCGTGGACTAAAATTACGTGCTGGGGACGCAAATTGTGGATGAGTTGGGTAGTCCCCGGCCCGTCGCAGTGTTCGGCTAGCAGATAAGTTTCGACAGTTGTGACTCCAAATTGGGGCCTGTTGCCCAGCCAGTCGGTGACGGGATATCCTGGTTTTTGAGGGGCGAGCAAAATCCAAGGATTTGTGCCATCGGCAACATACAAAGCCAAATCAGCTAACTTGTCTGTAATCACAATACAGGGCGTGGCTCCCAATCCGGGGCGCTGTTCGGGAGACAGCCGGCGGACGCGGGGCTTCACCCTTTCGTCCCAAAACAAAGGTTGGTGCAGAGCAAAATTTTGGACGGCGGTGGGAAATTGGGGTAACAGTTCTAGATAAGCGTCGCACCCGTCGGCGACAGTGCCGTCTACCCAAATATCCAAGTCGCGGCCAGTAAAGTAGTGGTGACTGCGGAGCAGCATCAGCATTTCTTGGCCCAAACCAAGGGCCGGCGCGGGCAGCAGTACGGAGTACCCGTCGGCGATGGCGCGGTGGATGCGATCGGCTAACTGATTTTCCAGTTGTCGGCGGTGAGGGTGGCGGGCCGTGCCGTAACTGCCTTCCAAAATTAACACATCCGGCTTCATGCCCCTGAGTTCTCCCAGGGGCAAACCTTCCACCAAACGAGAATTGGACAGGAAAAAGTCGCCGGTGTAAACCACTGTGTAGGTGCGGTGCGGGGCTGCATAAGTCAGCAGCACAGTCGCAGCTCCGGGCAAATGACCCGACGGGAACAACTGCACGCTCAGTCCTGGGCGCACTTCGAGCGGCGACTGCCAGGGCAGTCCCTGACAGAACCGGGACTCTGGCTGCTGAGCCAGTTGTGGCCAGTTGAGCGGTAGCAGTCGCGCTGTCACTTCGCTGGCGTAAATTGGCAAGTGGGGGAAAGATTGATGGAGTGCTAGCAAACCTCTGGCATGATCAGAGTGGGCGTGGGTACACACCACAAAATCGGCTGGCAGCGATCGATTTAGTGTCGCTGATAGCGGTGCAATATCCTCTATACCGCAGTCGAGTAAAATGCGGTGCGGCCCCATTCGGACTAGCAGACAGACCCCTTCCTGTGCGTGGCCTGCGCCGTAAGGTAAACAATCGAGATCCATCACTGCGGTTAGCTCCCTGCTTTGCACGCAACTTGCAGTATCGCCACTTTTAAACATTGGTTGCGACTGCATTCATTCGATCGAGTTCAGTCTCGGACGCTGAAACCGGGGAAAGATGAACGAAAACACTTTGTTGCCGCCCTCGCTCCCGGTAAAAAAACCAGGTTTATCAAAGTTCTGGTGCGTAAGCCTTGGAGCTAAATGTTGGCTCGAAGGCTCCGGCTCTCGTGCAAGGAAAGTAATTGCACTTAAGATGTGATGCCGCGCCAAGAAGGCGATTTTCCGAAGGCATTGGCCGGATGGGCCTTGGGCCTTCGACAAAGTTCAGGCTACTGGTTCTTGCATCAAAAGTTACATTTTATTGCACCATGTAAGAGTAGCGAGATCGATCTCATATTCTGAGTTTTAAACCTTTTTCCACAATTTGCGCCTGCTAAAAGCTAGTCTTTTTTATGAGAAGATTTTAATTCAGATGCCCAAACATCTTGATAAAACTTTACAATTCTTCATTTTTAGGGTTTTGAGGGCGGTTTATAGTCCAATCTGAAAAAGGAAGAACCCCCATCGTGCTAACTAAGGATCGCGAATTAAATAACTTACAATTTTAATTGTTATTGTGGGATGGGCGTCCCGCCCGTCCTTTTTG
>NZ_JAUBUC010000073.1:0-32552 GCF_036705285.1 Microcoleus sp. B4-C1
GTGGGAGGGGCGTCCCGCCCGTCCTTTTGGGCCGGGGGGGACGCCCATCCCACTTTCAAGAGTGGAAGTTATTTAATTCTCATTCCTAAGCTGTTCGGCATTTAAAAGACGATTGTAGGGTGCCCAGCGTACAGAAGTGTTTCCCGCATAAGCGCGTAAGTGTTCACTCCTGACGCACCATACAAGCCTCGTTAGTGGTTTAAATGCTCCACAGCTTAGCAGACAAAAACAGCTTTCAACATTCCTTCGTCTCGGTCTGGGTGGAGTTCAAATCCGAGTTTTTTACAGAGGCTCTGCATCTTGTAGTTGCTATTGAGAATGTAGCCGACGATCGCCTCTAATTTCTCTTCCTGACCAATTTGCAACATCCGCCTCAATAATTCTGTTCCCAAACCGCGCTGCTGATAGCTATCGCTAACGATGAGGGCAAATTCGGCTTGGTTTGTGCCGTGGAGTTTGCTCAGACGCGCTACTCCCAAAATCCGGTGTTCTGAGGTTTCCGGGTCTTGACGATCGGCTACTAACACCATTTCGCTATCGTAGTCAATAAAACAAATCCGGGTCAAACGTTCGTGAGCTATGCGGTGCTTTAACTTTACCATGTGAGCGTAGCGCAAATACACGCTCTCTTCGGAAAGTTCTTTGTGGAAGAGCACCATCAGCGGCTCATCTTCTGGGCGAATCGGACGGATGGTGATGGGACGATCGCCCTCCGTTGACCATTTTTGAACGTATTGCGTAGGATAGGGGCGAATCGCCGTTGAAATGGGGTTTTCCGTTGTTTGCAGAACAACACGGGCATCAAGAGCGATCGCACCTTCAGGAGAAACCAACAGCGGATTAATATCAATCTCGGCAATTTGAGGTTGCTCTACAATCAGTTGACTGAAACGAACTAATAACTGTTCGAGTTGTACCAGGTCAATTGCCGATCGACCGCGCACTCCTTGCAAAGCTTTATAGATGCGCGTTTGCTCCATCATCCGCCGCGCTAGGGTGGTATTTAAAGGCGGAAGTGCCAGCGATCGATCTTGAAATACTTCCACTAATTGTCCGCCGGAACCAAACAGCATCACCGGCCCAAATTGTGGGTCAATACTGCTACCCAAAATTAGTTCATAGCCTTCCAAATGCACCATCTGCTGCACGGTTACGCCAAGAAACGCTGCAGGATCGAGATCCCGTACCCGCTGGGCGATCGCCTCAAAGGCACTAATTACAGCCTTAGCATCGCCTAAATTTAGTTGGACGCCCCCCACATCGGTTTTGTGAGTAATCGTCTCAGAATGGAGTTTTAGCACCACTGGATAACCGAGGCGATCGGCAATTTCCACAGCTTCGGCCGCACTCGCTGCAATTTCTGTCGCTACGGTGGGAATCCCGTAAGCTGCTAGCAACTGTTTTGATTCGTACTCGGTTAATAGAGTGCGATTGTTTTGACGGGCGGCAGTCAAAATCTTCGCAGCAGTAGCACACCCGGAAGTATCGAGTTCGCAATCAGCGGGGAGAGATGGCGTTTCGTAGATAGCGCGCAGGTTGTATGTGTACCGCCACATATAGTTGAATAACCTGACGGCGGTATCGGGATAAGGGAAAGTCGGAATATTTGCCTGATTGAGAATTTGCGTTCCCGCTGACACTTCCACACCGCCCATCCAGCTTGCTAATAAGGGCTTTCCGAGTTTGCTGTAAGACTTGAGTTTTTCTGCGGTTTGGGTGGGATTTGTCATCGCTTGTGGCGTCAGGATGACCAGCAATCCGTCACTATTGGGATCGGGAGCGACAACTTCTAGAGTTTTGGCGTAAAGATCGCTACTAGCATCGCCCAAAATATCGATCGGGTTGTGATGACTCCACTGAGGTGGCAAAAACTCATCAAGCCGCTGCAGCGTCTCCGGTGCCAAATCTGCCAGGGCACCGCCGTCGCTAATTAAGGCATCAGTGGCGATCGCCCCCGGGCCTCCGGCATTGGTGACGATCGATAGGCGGTTGCCCTGCGGTCGCGGTTGCTTGGCCAGAATTTCTGCCATGTCGAACAAATCGGAAATCGTATGTACCCGCAACGCGCCACAGCGGCGGAAAGCAGCGTTAAGCACGTCATCGCTACCCGTCAAAGCTCCCGTATGAGAAGCGGCTGCTTGCGCGGCGGCGGCGGTACGTCCTACCTTGAGAATGATGATCGGTTTGTCGATCGCCACTGGGCGGGCGGCGGACAGGAACGAACGAGCATCACCCATAGATTCCATGTACAAAACGATACTGTGAGTATGGGGATCGTCCCCGAAATACTCGATCAGATCGCCCCAACCGACATCGAGCATAGAGCCGATCGATACAAAGGCGCTAAAACCGACATTTTCCCCCAAACTCCAGTCGAGAATCGAAGTACAGAGGGCGCCGCTTTGACTGATGAAGGCGACATTACCTGGACGGGCGATCGTACCTGCAAAAGTAGCATTGAGCCCAAGCACAGGATTCATCACCCCGAGGCAATTTGGGCCGATAATCCGCATTCCGCCCCGACGCGCCTCTGCCATAACTTGCTGTTCTAAAGCCTCCCCAGCCGCGCCAATTTCTTTAAACCCAGCAGAAACAATAATTGCTCCTTTCACCCCAGCAGCGATACATTCGCGGATCACTTGCGGCACTCCAGCAGCAGGCGTAGCAATCACCGCCAGATCCACTACTTCCGGGACGCTAGCAATGTCAGGATAAGACTTGAGTCCCAAGACGCTGTGGCGCTGCGGATTCACTGGAAAAACTGTTCCGCCAAACGGATTCCGAATCAAGTTCCACAGGAGAGTTCGTCCAACGCTTCCTTCTCTCTCTGTTGCGCCGATTACAGCCACGGAGCGAGGCCGAAAAATCCGATCGAGCGGATGACGCTGTTCTTTCCAAATATCGTGAGCCCGATCGCTCGCAGTGCTTTGATTCATTGAATTTATCTGCATAGTACCCTACTTCAATTAATCAGCAATTAATATTGCTCTGCTTTCGATAACTATCACCGAATCAAATCCGAACTCTTTTTCTGCTTTTTTTCTGCTTTTTCTTCATCTTCTTCGGGTGTTCGCGGTTCCTGAAAAAAAAAATCTCATTGCCCGTTTCCGACACGCCCGCCCTTAAACAACATTTGGGTTGTCTAAGTGTTAGTTCGGGAACCCCTTTGGTCAGAGCTTCCTCAACAATTCACGAGGAGGTTCTGCCTACTATCTATCTTAATTCTTCCCACCAAATTAGCAAGTCAACTTTTGTAACAAATAGCGAACCGGGTATTTAAAATATTGAAATTAAATATATACTAGATGTAGTGGTCGAAGCAAAAAAGATCGATCGCTAATAAAAAATTGAGGTGAAAGCAAGCTATGTTTGCAGAATGGCACGGCTTTACTGAAGGCAACTGGACAAACGAAGTCAACGTCAGAGACTTCATCCAAAAGAATTACACCCCCTACGAAGGGAATGCAGAATTTCTCACAGCACCAACCGAAAAAACCCAGCAACTTTGGCAAAAAGTTCTGGAATTAATGAAGCAAGAGCGCGAAAAAGGTGTATTGGATGTTGATACAAAAGTTCCCACATCGATCACGGCTCATGCAGCAGGATACATCGATCGCGACTTAGAACAAATAGTAGGTTTGCAAACCGATCGACCTTTGAAACGCGCGATTATGCCCTTGGGCGGGATTCGCGTTGTCAAGGCAGGTTTAGAAGCTTACGGCTATCAGCTCGATCCGCAAACAGAAGAAATATTTACGAAATATCGCAAAACTCATAACGATGGTGTATTCGATGCTTACACGCGCTCGATGCGTCTGGCGAGACGTTCTGGTATCATCACAGGTTTGCCAGATGCCTATGGACGCGGGCGGATAATTGGTGACTATCGGCGCGTTGCTTTGTACGGTGTCGATCGCCTAATTGAGGATAAAAAAACACAGCAAGAATCACTCGAACTAGACGCGATGGACGAGGGAACAATTCGCTTGCGCGAAGAGTTATCCGAGCAAATTCGGGCATTGTTTGAGTTAAAAGAAATGGCTGCTAGCTACGGCTTTGATATTAGCCGTCCGGCAGCAAATGCACGAGAAGCTGTCCAGTGGCTGTATTTTGGCTACTTGGGAGCAGTGAAAGAACAAAACGGGGCAGCGATGTCTCTCGGCCGCGTATCGACGTTCTTAGACATTTATTTCGAGCGCGATTTGCAAAGTGGCGCAAGTTCTGAAGTGGAATTGCAAGAACTGATCGACCATTTTGTAATGAAACTCCGCATGGTGCGGTTTTTGCGAACTCCCGACTATAATGCTCTGTTTTCTGGCGATCCAACTTGGGTAACAGAGGCGATCGGCGGTATCAGCGATGACGGTAGAACATTGGTAACTCGTAACAGTTTCCGATTCTTACACACCCTGTCAAACCTCGGTACTGCACCCGAACCAAATCTTACCGTTTTGTGGTCGGAAAACTTGCCGGACAACTTCAAAGAATTCTGTGCGAAGGTATCCAGCGACACAAGTTCTATTCAGTACGAAAACGACGATTTGATGCGTCCTCAATACGGCGATGATTATGCGATCGCCTGTTGTGTTTCCGCCATGCGAATTGGCAAGCAAATGCAGTTTTTCGGCGCGCGAGTTAACTTAGCTAAGACTTTGCTCTATGCGATTAACGGCGGTAAAGATGAGAAGTCCGGCGACCAAATCGCGCCGCAGTTCCCACCGATTACTACCGAATATCTCGATTATGACGAGGTAAGAGCCAGGTTCCGCGACATGATGGCGTGGTTGGCAAAAACGTATATCAATACGTTGAATGTCATTCACTATATGCACGACAAATACTGCTACGAACGCCTGGAAATGGCACTGCACGATCGCGATGTTTACCGGACAATGGCCTGCGGAATTGCCGGATTGTCGGTGGTGGCGGACTCCCTGTCGGCGATTAAAAACGCTAAAGTTAAGGTGATTCGCAACGAGCAAGGTTTGGCAGTGGATTACTCGATCGAAGGAGAATATCCCAAATATGGCAATAATGACGATCGCGTAGACAGTATAGCCATCGAACTTGTGCAAAGCTTCATGAACGAAATTCGCCAGCACAAAACCTACCGCGGCGCTGTAGCGACTCAATCGGTACTCACAATTACCTCTAACGTAGTTTACGGCAAAAAAACTGGTAGCACTCCCGACGGACGTAAAGCCGGCGAACCCTTTGCTCCGGGCGCTAACCCGATGCACGGCCGAGATTCCTGTGGGGCGATCGCATCCTTATCTTCTGTAGCCAAACTGCCTTACAGTGATTGTCAAGATGGCATATCGAATACTTTTTCGATTCTACCGCAGGCCTTGGGCAGAATGGAGAGCGATCGGACTAACAACCTAGTTAGTCTTATAGACGGTTACTTCCACGATGGCGGCCATCACATCAATGTTAACGCCCTCGATCGGCAAACATTACTAGATGCGATGGAACATCCAGAAAACTATCCCCAGCTAACAATTCGCGTCTCCGGTTATGCGGTTAATTTCATCAAACTTACCCGCGAACAGCAATTAGATGTGATTAAACGGACTTTCCACGAACGCGTCTAAATCCCAGCAGAAAAAACTCGGCGATTGAAACCGCTCCTTGTCAAACGAAGTCCGAGCTGAGGGGGACTCAAGAAGCGCCTACATAATTGGTTCTGCATAAGTCTTTTTTCGTCTAGTTTCGCTGTTAAACCATGAGGCCAGATCCCCCTAACCCCCCTTAAGAAGGGGGGAACAAGAGTATTCTTGAATTCCCCAGACTATCTGGGGATTCAAGGGGAACCGTCCACTTCTCAAAGTCAACCCCTACTCCCCTTCTTAAGGGGGATTTAGGGGGATCGAGCCTCAGCAACCAAACGAAAAATACGCAAGTTTCCAGGCTTAAGTTAGCACCGAGATTCCCTCATCCCTACTCTCAAAATCCTTACCAACAAACAGCAAATTAAATGTCTGGAATTGGTCGCATTCACTCAATCGAAACATTTGGTACAGTAGACGGCCCCGGAATCCGGTTTATCGTCTTCACCCAAGGCTGTCCGTTACGCTGTCTGTACTGTCACAATCCCGACTGTCGCAATTCCCACGATGGTAAAGAAGTAACCGTCGATTATTTAATCGAGCAAATTATAAAATGTAAATCCTACCTACGGAAAGGAGGCGTTACCGTCAGCGGCGGCGAACCATTGATGCAGCCGGATTTTGTCAAAGAAATCTTTACCCGCTGTCATCAAATGGGTTTGCATACAGCGCTGGACACATCAGGCTTCTGTGTTTTAGACGTTGCTAAACCGGTTCTGGAAATGACCGATCTGGTTTTGTTGGACATCAAATCCTACATTCCCGAACTCTATTACAAAGTCACCAATGTTTCCATCGAGCCTACTTTAGCAATGGCCAAATATCTCAGCGAAATTGGCAAACCGACGTGGATTCGCTTCGTTCTAGTTCCTCACCTCACCGATCACATCGAAAACGTAGAAAAATTAGCGGAGTTTATTGCCAATCTGAACAATGTGGAAAAAGTCGAAGTATTACCATTTCATAAAATGGGAGAATACAAATGGGAGCAATTAAAATTGGATTACGAACTCAAGGATACACCTCCAGCTTCACCGGAACTCGTGCAACAAACAGTTGATATTTTTCGCAGTCGCGGGGTCAATGCGATCGGAGCTAGCGGTATATAATAATTAAAAGGCCACGTTCACAAGTCACCCACAATCTTGAAATTATCTGCGCCGAGCTGCAGGTTCCCTACCAATCAAAGATTGAGGCAATAATTTTTCCGAAATCCACATCACGAAAAATCACATGAAAGTTACCAATTTAGAAGAATTAGAAGTCCTAATTCAAAAAGTAAAAGCAGCCCAAGCTGAATTTGCCACCTACACTCAAGAACAGGTCGATCGCATATTCAAGCAAGTAGCTTTAGCCGCTAATGCCGCCCGCATTCCCTTAGCCAAAGCAGCCGTCAAAGAATCGGGAATGGGAGTCATCGAAGATAAGGCAATCAAAAATCATTTTGCCTCGGAAATGATTTACAACAAATATAAAAACGACAAGACTTGCGGTATCATCGAGTCCGATCGGCATTTTGGCTACGAACGCATTGCCGAGCCCGTGGGATTGCTAGCAGGAATCGTGCCTGTAACTAACCCGACTTCCACCACCATCTTTAAGTCATTAATCGTGCTCAAGACGAGAAATGGCATTATATTTTCGCCCCATCCCCGCGCCAAATCCTGCACGGCTGCGGCGGCAAAAATCCTCCTCGATGCTGCTGTAGCAGCCGGCGCACCACCGGATATTATTGGGTGGATTGATGAGCCAACTGTGCCACTTTCCCAAGCTTTGATGCAGCACCCCGATATCAAACTAATTTTGGCAACTGGCGGGCCGGGAATGGTAAAAGCTGCCTACTCTTCAGGACATCCCTCCCTCGGTGTCGGCGCTGGAAATACTCCCGCCATCATCGATGAAACCGCTCACATCCAAATGGCTGTCAGCTCAATTTTGCTCAGCAAAACTTTCGACAACGGCACGATTTGTGCTTCGGAACAATCGGTAGTTGTTGTGGATGAGGTGTACGATGCCGTGCAACTGGAATTTATCAAGCGCGGTGCTTATTTCCTGAATGCTGAAGAACGAGAAAAAGTGCGGCAGGTAATCTTAATTGATGGTCGATTGAATGCCGAAATAGTCGGACAATCGGTGCAAAAGGTGGCGCAGATTGCGGGTTTTGTAGTGCCGTCAAACATCAGGGTTTTGATTGGAGAAGTGGATACGATAGGTAAAGAAGAACCCTTTGCTTGTGAAAAACTTTCGCCGATTCTCGCCATGTATCGCGCCAAGGACTTTACTGAAGCAGTAGACAAAGCTGAAGCGCTGATAATTTTTGGCGGACACGGACATACTTCTGTACTCTACACCGCCCCGCACAATCAGAACCACATTCGTTATTTTGAAAGCAAACTAGAGACTTCGCGGGTGCTGATTAATACGCCTTCTTCTCAAGGTGCGATCGGCGATTTGTACAATTTCCGCCTCGATCCCTCCCTTACCCTCGGTTGCGGTAGCTGGGGCGATAATTCGATTTCTGTCAACGTGACACCCCATCACCTGCTCAATATCAAAACCGTAGCAGAGCGACGCGAGAATATGCTCTGGTTCCGCATTCCTCCCAAGATTTATTTTAAGTCGGGTTGTCTTCCTGTAGCTTTGAGGGATCTTGCAGGTAAGAAACGTGCTTTGATTGTGACGGATAAACCATTGTTTGAATTGGGATTGACTAAGGAAGTCACAGAGAGTTTGGAAGAAATCGGCATCGATCACTACACATTTTACGATGTGGAACCCGATCCTTCGCTGGCTACTGTTCGCAAAGGTTTAGAAATCTGCAATAGTTTCCATCCAGATGTGATTATTGCTTTTGGTGGTGGCTCGCCGATGGATGCTGCTAAAGTAATGTGGCTGATGTATGAGCATCCAGAAATTGAGTTTGAAGGATTGGCGATGCGGTTTATGGATATCCGCAAGCGGGTATACGAACTGCCGCCTTTGGGTTCAAAGGCAATTATGGTGGCAATTCCAACTACTTCGGGAACGGGTTCGGAAGTCACGCCTTTTGCGGTTGTTACGGATGAGCGATCGGGGATTAAGTATCCGCTTGCAGATTATGCTCTGACTCCGAGTATGGCGATCGTCGATCCAGAACTTACGCTGAATATGCCCCGAAAACTGACTGCTTACGGCGGCATTGATGCGCTAACCCACGCTTTAGAAGCTTATGTTTCTGTGTTGGCTTCTGAGTATACAAATGGTTTGGCTTTAGAAGCGATTCGTTTGCTGTTTAAATACCTGCCCAGCGCTTACAAAAATGGTGCCAACGATCCGAAAGCGCGGGAGAAAGTACATTATGCTGCTACGATCGCCGGCATGGCATTTGCCAACTCTTTTCTGGGGGTTTGTCACTCAGTAGCTCACCAATTAGGTGCAACTTGCCACGTCCCTCACGGTTTAGCGAATGCGCTGATGATTTCCCATGTAATTCGCTACAATGCAACGGATGTTCCGTTCAAACAAGCGATTTTTTCTCAAAACAAGTATCCTAACAGCAAGTGGCGTTATGCTCGAATTGCAGACTATCTGAATTTGGGCGGCGATACCGAAGATGAAAAAGTTGAGAAGTTGATCGCAGCGGTGGAAGCTCTGAAGCGTGAGGTAGATATTCCTAGCACGATTCAGGAGGCGATCGCCAGTCAGGGAATGAGTGATGATTTCTTCTTTGCTCGCGTTGAGGAAATGGCCGATCGTGCTTTTGACGATCAGTGTACCGGAGCGAACCCCCGCTATCCGCTGATTGAAGATTTAAAGCAACTTCTGGTGCAAGCGTATTCTGACGGCGACACTTCTGAACTCAATCGAGTTTTAACCTTAGTGTAATCGGCGCGGTGCCAGAGATTTCTCCAGAAAAGACTGTGAATGGGGGATAGGATGCCTAACCCCTAATCCCCACAAGAGTTTCTGGAGAAATCTAACGCAGGGCCCGGTGGTGAAAATAAACCCCGAAGCGGATCAAAATACCAAGTAGGAATTGAAAAAATCTGAAATTGTGTTAAAATTTTAGAGGTAACTATTTTACAAATCTTGTAGTTTAAGTGGCTGTTCGCGCGATGACCTCTTCACCAACCATAGCACCCGTTCGATCGAGTCAAGTTACCCGCAAACCTTATCCCAACTATCGGGTAATAGTTCTCAACGACGATTTCAACACATTTCAGCACGTTGTGGAATGTTTGACGAAATACATTCCAGGGATGACGAGCGATCTAGCTTGGAAACTCGCCAACCAAATCCACCACGAAGGCCAAGCCACCGTCTGGGTTGGCCCGCAAGAGCAAGCAGAACTTTATCATATGCAATTGAGCCGTGCGGGGCTAACAATGGCTCCGCTAGAGTCTACTTGAAAAGTGTCTAGAGGGCCGAAAGTTCGATCGTTTTTCGCTAATTAATCTGAAATTGAACGCAGATTGGGATTTAAGAGGCGATCGTGATTTTGCCAATCATCCCCGCCTCTGTATGTCCGGCTACCGTACAGCGCAGGTTGTAGGTTCCCGATTTCATCGGCACAAACACCCATTCTGCCATAGCGCCCGGTTTAAGTTCTAGTTCGTGAATCGCTCCTTTAATTTCCACCTTGCCCGCTTCAACTTTTTGAGTCCAACTCGCATCAGCAAAGTTTTTAGCAGTGAAATAATGTTTCTGCGAACTGGGATTTTTTAGCACTAATTTATAGCGCTTGCCCGATTCAAATTCTAGCAGATGGGGAAAAAATTTGAGTTCCCCAGCTTCGTTACCCAAACTAACAGTAATTTCGGTGACAGGTTGGCGAGACAAATCACCGGCAGCACTAGCAATTGTCGCTGGCATCAAGATTGTGCTCAAACATAAAATTAGTCCCAAAATCACCTTGAAAGTTTTTTGTAACCCCTGGCTGCGGTAGAATTTGCCTAATTGCCAACCGAGTAAATTGATCATGGCTGTTCTGACTACTGTTAACTATTAACTGACTAATGACTAATGACTACGGACTACTGACAACTGACAACTGACAACTGACAACTGACAACTGACTACTGACTACTGACTAATGACTTAATTCGATCGCCAAACTTCATCCCAAGGCCCGCCCCCAACTTCCAAACCCGATAAAGAGCTTTGAGCCTCTAAGATAATTCTAGAACGCTGCTTGCCATTTTTTTCCACATTTCCCCCCAACAACTCTCGCAGTTGCAAGCGCAATTCACCGTGCGTCGTATCCCGGCAGCAAAAAGCCATGCCTTTTTCGGTAGGAGTTCGCACATAACTACCAGGAATGTTTGTAGTGCCAATCAACTCAACTTCAAACTGACTGTTTCTAGCCTGCATTTTCCAGCTTCCCCAAGGTTCAATAGTCCAACTAACTTGCGAATTCCAAGGCACAAATTCGTAAAATTTGCCTCGGTAATGCAGACCAATCATTGCTACCGATTCCATCCACCACAGCACGCCCCGCTTGCCACCACCTGCGGTTAAAGCTAAATCATTTTCGCCTTGAAAACAATTGCAATTAATCCAAAACCACTTTTGCGGAAAAGCACCGCCCCAGTTTTTTTCGCTGTAAGCGGGAGCATCTTTAAATTCGTAGCGATCGCCATTCCAATCGATCCAGCCCGTGGCTAAACCGTGAGCCATTAAAATTTGCCATCCAGGCTCAAATACGGGCAGTAAAGATAGCATTCCTGCGGTAGATTTCTGGATTTCTTCAGAGTTTCCCCAGCCATAGATAGGTTGAATTTCGTACTGCCAAAAACAGTGGCTGCCGCTTCCCGGATCGTGCAAATAACCTTGATTTAAAGTAGCAGTAGCTTGATAGCCTTCTTCGACGCTGCTGTCGAATACTGGCGGCTCTAAATATTGGGGTTTAATTTGTAAATCTGTTTTGCCCCAATGTCCGAAACCTAAGCTTTCTCTGTGCGCCCAAAACTTATTTACATCTGGAAAGGTGCGACACAAATAGCTATCTTTCGGGCCGAGAATCTGAGCTGCACCGCCACTGTAAGGTTGACCGCCTCTGGGGTCTTCGATGGAATACATGAATGCAAAGGATTGTCCGTGAATCGGTAATGTTATTCGGTAGTACCAGCCTTCAAAAAAGCGGCGTGAACTACCGTCCCAGTGGTAGCCACTGTGGGGAGTTTCAAGAGTTTTGAGTTTTGAGAGTGAATTTGACATAGAATTACCAATAGCATGACAGGGAATTCACGGATAACTGTTTCTTCCTTCTTCCTTATTCCTTCTTCCTTCTTCCTTCTTCCTTCTTCCTTCCTTTATGTCTCTAGCACTTTGGCGATCGCCCTTAGCTCGTGCCCTCCACCGCAACCGCAGTCTTGCTTTTGCCCGTTACTTGCAACTAGCAACTGTTCGGGCTACCGGGCGTCCGGCTAACCGCACTGTGGTGTTTCGAGGCTTTTTAGCAGATACTAATCAGTTAAAGTTTATTACAGATATTCGCAGTCAAAAGGCTGAGGAGATTAATCTCTATCCTTGGGGGGAGATTTGCTGGTATTTCCCGAAAACTCGCGAACAATTTCGGATTGCTGGAAAGCTAGTTTTGGTAGGGGCAGATTATCCAGAGGCCCAGTTGTTCTCATCGCGGTGTACAACTTGGCAGGAGCTTTCTGAGGCGGCTAGATCGCAGTTTGCTTGGCCTCATCCGGGGGATGACAAAGCCGAGGCTAGTGCTTTTGATTCTGCTTCCCCAGATGCGATCGAGCCGCTGCCTAATTTTTGCTTGCTGTTGTTGGAACCGGAAACGGTGGATTTGTTGGAGTTGCGGGGGGAACCGCAAAACCGATCGCTTTATCGGCGCGACGGGGAGGGAAATTGGTCTGTGCGATCGGTTAATCCTTGAAAAAGAAGTCAACCGATTTTAGATTTTAGATTTTAGATTTTAGATTGAAGAAAGCGACTCCACTGATAAATCTGGGTAGTCATTAGTCAGTGATTATTGGTTATTGGTTATTTGTTACCAATAACCTTCCAGGCCCCATTGCCAATTCCCTGTTTTGCCAATTCCCTGTTTTGCCCATTCAAATTTTAGATGCCGGTGCCGTCTAAAAATTCTTGAATTGCTTTATCTTTTAACTTGCAGCTAGGGGTTGTAACTAGCTGTGTTTTTTCGGCTACGGCTACATTGCTGGCTTGGTTTAAAGCTTCTGATACTGAGTGGAAATTGTGGGAAGTGGGATCAGAAGTTAAGGAGACAGATGGTTGAGGAACCAAACTTTTTACTTGCTGTTCGAGGGATTCGATACGATCGAGCAAAGAGCGAATTACCACAGCTTCCGAGTCCGGCAAACTGCCGTGTTCTAGGGGATTGACGCGCACTCCCGATCG
This sequence comes from Microcoleus sp. B4-C1, assembly GCF_036705285.1. NCBI lineage: Bacteria > Bacillati > Cyanobacteriota > Cyanophyceae > Oscillatoriales > Microcoleaceae > Microcoleus > Microcoleus sp. B4-C1. The sequence continues at coordinate 12,969 of NZ_JAUBUC010000073.1, forward strand.
ATAGACGATGCGGCCGGGAATCCCTACCACTGTACAGTCAGATGGTACGTCGCGGAGTACGACGGAACCGGCACCGATGCGAACGTTATTGCCAATTTGCAGATTGCCGAGTACCTTGGCGCCGGCACCGACAACTACGTTTTCGCCGACTGTAGGGTGACGCTTGCCGCTTTGTTTGCCAGTACCGCCTAGGGTGACACCTTGGTAAATTAGGGCAAAATCGCCGATAATCGCTGTTTCGCCGATCACAACCCCCATACCGTGGTCGATGAATACGCTTTTGCCGATGGTTGCCCCTGGGTGGATTTCAATTCCGGTCAAAAAGCGAGCCATGTGGGAAATCAAGCGGGGGATGAAGGGAAGTCCCAACACATAAAGCCAGTGTGCGAGGCGGTGCAGCACTAGGGCTTGAAGACCGGGGTAGCAAAACAAAACTTCCAGCCAGTTGCGAGCTGCAGGGTCGCGATCGAAAATTATACTGAAGTCAGCTCTAAGAGTCTTTAGCACTTTCGGAGTTACCTATTTTGGTTAAACACGCCACTTTCGATTTTACATTTTACTGCATGGGGAAGTGAGCGGTCGATCGGGAGATTGGGGGATATTACGGAATGGAACTGTGGGAGAGTGGGAGATTGGGGGAGAATTTGATGATATTTTATTGTCTCCATCCAACAGCGCCGCTGCGTTCTATTCCTGTACTGAGATTGTATAGTTAGACTTGACCAAGGATCTGGGTGCAAGCCTCGCCCTTATAGGGCGACTTTAATTAAGACTTGTGAATAATCGAGTTAGCCCTTAGTCACGACACTATCATTAGGGCAGGAGGATAGAAAAAATGTTTAACTTAACTTACGAGTTCAAATTGAAACCAACCGCAGCACAAGTAGCCTTCTTTGAAGATTGGCTGGAACAGTGTCGCTGCGTCTATAACTACGCGCTAGCAGAGCGCAAGCATTGGTTTCAGTCTCGCAGTTGCCAAGTTAACGCTTGTTCTATCCGTTCTGAGTTCATCATTCGGGCCGAAACAAAGCGCCCAACTTATGCCAGTCAGTGCAAAAGCTTAACCGCAGCTAGGGCAAACATACCTGCTTTGTGTGCCGTCGCCGTACACGTTCTACAGCAAACCTTGAGAAGGCTTGAAAAAGCGTTCGTGAGTATGTGGGAGCAAAAGCACGGTTTCCCTCGTTTCAAAAAAGCGGGAGCAATGCGCTCTTTTGTTTTTCCGCAACTGGGTGTCAATCCTGTCAACAACGGGGTACTAAAACTCCCTAAGATTGGGTTCGTTAAATTTCATCAATCGCGTCCTATCCCTGATGGCGCAAATATTAAGCAAGCGAGAATAGTTCGCAAGGCAAGTGGTTGGTACGTGATGCTAACCCTGCAATGGGATGTTTCCGTACCGTCAGTTATGCCACACGGTGAAGCGTTAGGCGTTGATGTTGGATTAACTAACTTCATAGCAACTTCCAATGGTCTTTTAGTTAAACGCCAAAAGTTTTTTGCTGATGCAGAGTGCAAGCTTAAATTGCTGCAAAAACGTGTCAGCAGGAAAAAGTTAGGCTCAAATAATTGGAAAAAAGCCCAGAAGAAAGTTGCCAAATTGCATGAGTACGTCGCTAACTGTAGAAAAGATTGGCACTGGAAATTGTCTCACCAACTCTGCAAAGACGTGGGGATGGTTTTTGTCGAGGAATTGAACCTGGTTGGTTTGTCTAAAGCTATGCTAGGAAAACATTGCTTGGATGCAAGCTGGGGACAGTTTTTTGCGATTTTAGAGCAAACCTGTTTTAAATACGGTGTGTATTTTCAAAAGGTAGATGCTCGTAAAACCAGCCAAATTTGTCCTAGTTGTGGTTTGGAGACAGGCAAGAAAGAACTGTCAGAGCGTATTCATTCATGTTCCAATTGTGGCTATACAACAGACCGAGATGTTGCAGCCGCACAAGTAGTTCTTATTCGAGGACTTGCAGCCGTAGGGCATACGGTCAAGATGCTTTCTTGCAAGTAAATTCGTCGGAATCCCTGCGAAGAAAGAATCCTCGTACCTGATAGTCGAGGAGTGTCAACCATCGCAGCCCCTGGAATACAAACTATGGAGGAAGAATAATTTTTTTTAAATTAGTTCAAAACCTCCTGGCTTCTCTTCCTTATGTCTATCAGGACAATCCCTCTACGATCGCGCTCGCTTGTGCCACTCGGATTTCTGCCACAGGCGATCGACTCATATCCGAAATTGTACGGTGTCAAGATGATAAATTTGATACTCCTAGCCTTACTGTTGGCGCTCGGTTCCCTATTGACACAGGCCTTGGTATTGTTACCTATAGGTCTATCCGGCTGGCTCCACCTCCCTAATTGGCTGAGCCTTGCCTTGATTTTGCTGGCTATTTCTTGGTGCTTGGGGGATTAGTGAGCAGTCATGAGTTAATTAGTGATTAGTCAAAAGTTAACGATCAATCATTCCGCTTCCCCCAATGGTCAAGGCCCAAGCGTCCTCGGTTTGATGATGTATACTTCACAAGGGACAATTCAAGAATCTAAAATCTAGGATTTGACATCTACCTATAGAATGATGCAACGACAAGTTTATTCGATATCAGGATTTCACTCTTCTGACAAAAGCCTGGGGGAAACTCCTAAAAAACAGGATCGTCCGATACACCGGGCGATCGTGTTAATGCTGGTGGCAACAGGTTTGCTGGGCCTGCACGCTAGTCGGCTGGTGGAATTGCAACTGATACAAGGGAAGCAACACCGGGAACGAGCCGAAAACAATCGCGTTCGCCTAGTGCCCATGCCGGCGAATCGCGGACAAATTATCGATCGCAAAGGCAAGTTGCTAGCGGCAAACAATTTAGCTCGATCGGTATATTTGTGGCCGAAAGAACAAACGCCGGAACAGTGGAAAGCGACAGCAGAAAAGTTGAGTCCGCTGGTTAAGATTCCGGCAAAAGAAATTTTAAAAAAAATAAAAGAGGTCGATCCTCTATCCTACAGACCGGTGCGGATCAAGCAAGCAATGCCGCCAGAGGTGTTTGTGCCGCTAGCAGAAGAGGTGGGACAAATGCGGGGAGTGGAAGTGCGGCCAGAAGCGAACCGCTACTATCCCGAAGGCAGTTTGGCAGCTCACGCGATCGGATATATCGGCGAAGCTACCGCAGCCGACTTGGAAGCTCATCCCGAATATCCGATGGGGATGATTGTCGGTCAAATGGGCATAGAAGCGAGCTCTAACCAGAAGATTGCGGGAGTGTGGGGCGATCGGCTGATCGAAGTAAATGCCCAAAATGAAGAATTGCGGCTGATGGGAGAGACACCGCCCAAACCCGGTGAGGCGGTACAGCTAACCATAGACTTGTCCATGCAAAAAGCAGCCGAAAAAGCCTTGGGGCAGCGCCGGGGAGCAGTAGTGGCGCTGGATGTCAACACCGGGGCGGTATTAGTTATGGCCAGCCACCCGACTTTTGACCCCAATCTGTTTACGCGAAAAATCACTAAGGATGAGTGGAAAACTCTTCAAGATCCGGAAAATCCATTTTTGAATCGGGCCACGCAGGGCTATCCCCCCGGTAGCACCTTTAAAATTGTGACTTCCGTCGCGGCCCTGGAGTCGGGCAAATTTTCGCCGGACTCAATTCTCGGTACTTCGTCTTACATTACTGTGGGGGGAATTGATTTTAACGAACACAGTGGCGGTTTCGGCGACATCGGCTTTCGGGATGCTTTGGCTTTCAGCAGCAATACGTTTTTTTATCAATTGGGGATTAGTACCGGGCCGGAGCAAATTTCTAAGTGGGGACACCGCTTGGGAATTGGCAAGGATACGGATTTGAATCTTTTGGGGCTAGGCGGTGGCGATTACGGTCAAATCCCGACGCCGGAGGAGAAGGAGAAACTTTATAAAGAACCTTGGTATGCGGGTGATACGGTAACGATGTCGATCGGGCAGGGGTTGGTGTTGATGACTCCTTTGGAGGGGGCGGTAATGGTGAGTTCGATCGCTAATGGGGGTTATCGCGTGAAGCCTCATCTTTTGACTTCTATGACCGGCACAGCGGAGACTCAACGGGTACATACGGGGATGAAACCTTCAACAGTTCAGGTGATTAAGGAAGGACTGATCGCGGTAGTTGCCGAGGGTACTGGACAGGGATTGAATGACGGTTCGATTCCGCTGACGGCGGGCAAAACAGGGACTTCGGAGGTCATCGGACAGGAGGATCACTCTTTGTATGTCGCCTTCGGGCCCGCCCAGAAACCGGAAATTGCGATCGCCGTGGTTGTGGAAAATGGCGGTTATGGTTCTGTTGCCGCCGCCCCGATCGCCAAAGAGGTATTTCAAGCTTATTTTGGGCCACAGAAAAATGTGAAGCAGCCAGTAGTTATTAGTCCTTAGTCCTTAGTTATTGGGCATTGGGAATTGGGCATTGGGCATTGGGAATTGGGCATTGGGAATTGGCCATAGTTTCTTGTTTTTCCTTCTTCCTTCTTCCTTCTTCCTTCTTCCTTCTTCCTTCCTTCTATCCTTTACATCCGTTACATCCGTCGAGCGAATCCGTTGCCGAACTTCCTTCTTCCTTCTTCCTAACTAATTGAGCCGCATAAATATAGTAGCTTTGCGAATTCCTGTTATTTCTCCCGTACTGGTGACAGTTAGCGATCGCAAGTGGTCGAACAATGGTCTTGCCGAAAGTTCAATTAACCTCAACAGCGGGATTTGTTTTTCCCAAATTGCCCTGCTGGAGGGCCAGTCTAAATAAAAATAGCCGTCGTTAGAGGGCGGTAGCGGTTCAATGCTGGTTTGAAAATCTTGATTGGCAACTAAAGAGCCTGTTTCGGCTGCTTCTAGTGCTGCGTCCATTGCTTCTACTGAAGTGGTGAAAATTTCGTATTTGCCGACGGTGGCTCGGACTCCTTTTGCCTCGGTTTCGATCGCACTTTTTCTGTTATTTTCTTTACCATAATTCTGGCTAGTTGTCAACTGCGTCCAAGCGGTAATTTTCTGGTTTCTCAGAGTGAAGCTGCCGATGCTGTACTCTTTGCTGCGGGCAATTTCATCGAGTTTGTCGATCGCCTGTTGGGAATCGGCAGATTTTTCGGCGGCAAAAATCCAGTCGGCACCATTTGACGAATTCGGAAGCACTGCTAAAGCGTATTCTCCTTGTACCCAGTCAAATATATCCTGTGGCAGGTTGACGCCCCAAAGTTGCTGAATATCTGCAAAGGTGCGATCGACTAAATTTGACACTTCTGGATTAGTAGAAACCGCCGATGACAAATCAGCCCAAAAATTCCTTAAGTCGGTGCTGGCGACCGCGAAAGGACTCGCTGAGGGAATGTATTGCAAGGCTTGCACAGGTTCGGAAAGCGTTGGAGAAGCTGTGTTTTCTCGCGATGTCACTAAAGCAGTTTGAGCCAGCAATCCCCGTCGGTTGACTCCGACAGCAACTGCGAGGGAATTAAGAGAAACTTGGGGATTTTGCTCGGTTGCTGATTGCGGGAGATTGACAAATGCTAAAGCGATTCTGCCTTGATTTAGCTGCTGCAAAGCTTTTTGATATTCGGGGGTATTGTTGAGATTTAGGTTAGCTGATTCAAGGTTATTAATTGCATCTCGAATCACAATCGGGCTATTGGAAAACAAAACAAAATTTTGCTCCTCCCCAGAATTAAAATTACCGCCGATGGCTGCTGTTGCGAAGCTGGATGGCAACTTTGAAGTCGGCAGAGAAAACGGGTTAAAAGGCGAAAGTAAAGCAGATTTTTTCTGGGCTCTTGGTGCTTGTTTATAATTAATTCTCACGCCTTTATATATTTCCGACTGCACTGTTTTATCGCCACGAGATTGTTGGCGCCAGTAGGAGTCGAGAAATTGTTGGCTGCGATCGACCTTTTGGGAGGAAACGGCCAGCAAAAACCCGGTTTGTTTGCCGTTGCTGCTGTCGCCATCGAAATCTGGGTTTGTGACGGCGAGGGTAATTTCGTCACCTATCCAAGGTTGGATATCTCGACTGTAATCCAGGCCTGTATTGCCGAGGAAACTTTTTTTGATTTGCTCAAATTCTGCGTGCGATCGACTTCTTTCTTCGGGAGTGGCAAAAACTTGTCGCAATGCTTCGAGGCGATCGGGATTTACCAGCATTGATGCTAACAAAGGTGCTTGTTTCGAGACAAACACAGCCGCAGCAGGAGTAGTTGTCGGCCCGCCAGCGAGCAAATTCAGGGGAGTGTGAGTTGTCAGCCAGTAAAAACCACCGGCACTCAAGCCTAAGAGTGCCAATACGCCAGCAATGAGGAAAGAAAAGAACGATCGCAACTTCATACAACAAGGACTAATGACCACAGTCTATTATTAACTAGAGTAGCGCATGACCGTAGCTGTCGGCAGATACTTTTTGTGCTGTTCGCAAAAAAAAAGAATCAATTAAAATATTCTCAAGCTCTAAAACTCAAGTAAAATGCTAACAATATCAACGCCCCCCGAACAGCGAGTTTTACTGCCAAATATCAGTTGGCAGTTATATGAAAGCCTGCTAGCGGAACTGGGCAACCAACGTTCCACCAGAATTGCTTATCATCAAGGTCAATTAGAAATTATGGTGCCGCTACCGGAACATGAAAATCGCAACAGGCTGATCGATCGCTTAATTGTAACTCTCATAGAAGAACTCAATCTAGAGTACAACCCCTTTGGCTCGATGACGATCAAAAAACGCAAAAAAGCAGCGGGTAAAGAACCAGATTCCTGTTATTATATCCAGAATGAAGCACTGGTCAGAGGGAGAACAGAATTAGACTTTGCTCAAGATCCGCCGCCCGATTTAGCACTGGAAATTGATATTACCAGCAGTTCCTTAAATCAATTCGATTTATATGCAGATTTAGGCGTACCCGAAATTTGGCGGTACGATGGACGAAGCATCAAGTTTTATCAATTGCAAAATGGCGAATATGCCGAGTGCAATTTTTCGCGGGCTTTCCCGATGCTACCTACTGCAAAAGTTGAGGAATTTATCGATCGCACTCAAACTACAGGCGCAACCACAGCAGTGCGAGAATTACGGGAATGGGTCAATCGATTTTAGATTTTAGATTTTAGATTTTAGATTTTAGAATTGAAGCATTCACCCCACGAATAAATACGTTCGGCAAGTTTCATCGGATACAGGTTTTTTATTTTTCCACGGATGAATCCGGGGGCTTGTATCCTGGATGCTTTCGGTAAAAAATCAAAAAAATCAGTAATTGTGCAGTCTACCACGGCACTCCTCGCGCATCAGAAAAATCTGCATCTAGAACCACCCCCGCATCGAATACAGCATCAGTTAAATCAGCTTTTCTAAACGACGTTATCGACAATTTTTCTATCTGTTCAACAGCGATAAAAAAGCCGATCGCAGTTAACCCCAGAATTACCCCAGAAACCAAAAATAAGACAATTCCCCTGAGAGTATCTCCGCCCAAAAATGTCACAATACCGCTAGCCCCGATCGCAGCAGCAGCCCCAGCCACAGCCCCCGCCACAATTCCAGCCTCGCACCGAGTCGCAGCAATCGCCGTCGCAGCGGTTCCGGCCACCGCCGCAGCCCCCGCATCTGCCCCGGCAATCAGTCCAGTCAAAGCCCCAGCCGCCGTCACTGTCACCGCTGTCACCCCAGCCCTAGCAATCAAATTTCTCACCCGCCTGCGGCTTTGTCCGGTTCTGACACCCTGAAAATTTGCCCCCCTCAAAATCGCCCCGGTGAAATTGCAGCCTCGAATGTCGGAACCGCTGAAATTCGCCCCTGACAAGTCAAGCCCTTTAAAAGAACGGTTCCGCAAGTTTTGGTTAGCAAAATTGAGATTTCGAGGTAAAGTCATTCGATTTTAGATTTTAGATTTTAGATTTTAGATTTTAGATTAACCAACGCATTGCGCCTAGGATTTTAGATTTTAGATTATAGATTTTAGATTAAGCAACCGCAGGGCATTTAGAATAAAGCCTGTGGTTTATAACAAGTTTCCATGTCTCCCATCTCCGAATCCCCATTTTCCCCGGAACAAATTGCCGGTGAAAGACTCACACCTGAAGAATATCAAGAAATCGTTCAGCGTCTAGGCCGCCATCCTAATAAAGCTGAATTGGGAATGTTCGGCGTCATGTGGAGCGAACACTGCTGTTACAAAAATTCGCGGCCACTATTAAAACAGTTTCCCACAGAGGGCGATCGAATTCTCGTCGGGCCCGGAGAAAATGCCGGCGTCGTAGACTTGGGAGAAGGCTTGCAACTCGCCTTCAAAATTGAATCCCACAACCACCCCTCAGCAGTCGAACCTTTCCAAGGTGCAGCAACCGGTGTCGGGGGGATTCTCCGCGATATCTTCACAATGGGTGCTCGCCCGATCGCACTTTTAAATTCCCTGCGTTTTGGCAACTTAGACGATGCTAAAACTCAGAGATTGTTCAAAGGCGTAGTATCGGGAATTTCCCATTATGGAAATTGCATCGGCGTGCCCACAGTTGGCGGCGAAGTTTACTTCGATCCTGCTTATTCCGGCAACCCATTAGTTAACGTCATGGCCTTGGGTTTAATGGAAACTCAAGAAATCGTTAAATCTGGGGCATCCGGCATCGGAAATCCCGTGCTTTATGTCGGTTCAACTACCGGGCGAGATGGCATGGGAGGAGCAAGTTTTGCCAGTGCCGAATTGACCGACAAATCAATGGACGATCGCCCCGCAGTCCAAGTAGGAGATCCATTTTTAGAAAAATCCTTAATTGAAGCTTGTTTAGAAGCATTCAAAACCGGTGCAGTCGTCGCCGCCCAAGACATGGGCGCGGCCGGAATCACCTGTTCCACATCAGAAATGGCAGCCAAAGGCGGCGTCGGCATTGAATTCGATTTAGACAAAGTTCCCGTTCGAGAAAGCGGCATGATTCCCTACGAATACCTGCTTTCGGAATCCCAAGAACGGATGTTGTTTGTTGCCCAAAAAGGACGCGAACAGGAATTAATCGATATTTTCCACAGATGGGGATTGCACGCCGTAGTCGCGGGCACAGTTATCGAACAGCCGATCGTCCGAATTCTCTTTAAAGGCGAAATCGCGGCGGAAATTACCGCCACTGCTTTGGCAGATAACACCCCAATTTATCACCGAGAACTGTTGACAGAGCCGCCCGAATATGCTAAAAAAGCATGGGAATGGACAGCAGATTCGCTGCCACAATCCACAGTTGCAGGTATCGAAATTAACGGCAATTTCCAAACTTGGAATCAGATTTTGCTGACGCTTTTAGATACTCCCACCATCGCTTCTAAACGCTGGGTTTATCGCCAATACGACCATCAAGTGCAAAACAATACTGTTGTTTTACCGGGAGGCGCTGATGCTGCGGTTGTCAGATTGCGTCCGCTAGAATCTTGCCAATCTTCTGTTGTTAAACAGGGATTGGAAGAACCCCCCCAACCCCCCCTTGCTAAGGGGGGGCTACAGAGCAAAGATGCTGTTTCTGAAGTTTCTGAAAGCAAACAGGAAGAAGAGGTAATTCCTTTATTTACAAAGGCACAAGGTAGGGAAACTCCAAAAGTTTCTCCCCCCCTTAGCAAGAAGGAAGCGCCCCTGGGAGTTATTCCCGGAGTTGCTGCAACGGTTGATTGCAATTCTCGTTATGTTTATCTCGATCCTTATGAAGGTGCAAAAGCAGTCGTAGCGGAAGCAGCGAGAAATTTGAGTTGTGTGGGTGCTGAACCTCTCGCAGTTACTGATAATTTGAATTTTGGCAGTCCTGAAAAGCCGATCGGATATTGGCAGTTAGCGTCAGCTTGTCGCGGGATTGCTGATGCTTGTCGGGAGTTGGGAACGCCTGTTACTGGCGGCAATGTTTCTCTTTACAATGAAACTGTTGATGCTGAGGGGAATCCTCAACCAATTTATCCGACTCCGGTAATCGGAATGGTGGGGTTAATTCCCGATTTGACCAAGATTTCGGGCCAAGCTTGGCTAAAGAAAGGTGATTTAATTTATGTGCTGGGAATTGGTGAATCATCCCAAAACTCAGAACTTCCATCTGACAGCTCAAAAATCGAAACTTCTCCTACTTTGGGAGGTTCGGAATATTTAGCAGCAATTCACGGGATTGTAGCTGGGAAACCGCCAAGGATAGATTTTGAGTTGGAAAGAAAAGTGCAATCGGTTTGTCGCGATGGAATTCGGCAAGGTTGGGTATGTTCTGCCCATGATTGTGCGGAAGGTGGAATTGCGATCGCCCTCGCGGAATGCTGTATCTCTGCTAAAATGGGTGCGGAAATTCATCTCAATTGTAATTCGGCAAATGTCCGCCGCTGGGATGAAATTTTGTTTGGTGAAATGGGCAACTGCATTGTAGTTTCAGTCGCACCGAAAAATCAAGAGATTTGGGAGGCTTACCTGCAAGAACATTTGACCAAAATGTGGCATAAAATTGGTTTAGTTTGCTGTGCTGAATCACCTTTGCGGGTTGTGAGTGCTGACAATCAAGTGTTAATTGAGGTGGCGATGGGTGAGATGGGCGATCGGTTCTATAATGCGATCGAGCGTCGGATTGCATCTGTTTGACAACGTGAAGTTTCGATCCCCCTAAATTCCCCTTAAAAATGGGGACTTTGAATACTCTTATCCCCCCCTTAAGAAGGGGGGCTAGGGGGGATCTCCGGGTTTAAAACACACCCTAGATCCCCGACTTCTTACAAAATTCACGATTCTTGCAAAAACATATTACAGAAGTCGGGGTTCTTAGACACTATACAATATAAACAATATCATTCATAAAACAAATGATTTGCTGTATCAATCCCAACTGCGAAAAGCCTGACAACCCCGACGGACAAAGATATTGCATCAGTTGCGGGCTGGAACTCGTTCCCATCCTGCGAAATCGCTTCCGCATGATCAAACTCCTCGGTCAAGGTGGCTTCGGCAGAACCTATTTAGCAGAAGATATTGATAGACTAAATCAACCCTGTGTCGTTAAACAATTAGCACCCAATCTCCAGGGAACTTGGGCGATTAACAAAGCCGTAGAATTATTTCAGCAAGAAGCCAGACAACTGCAACAGCTAGGACAGCATCCCCAAATTCCATCACTAGATGCCTACTTTGAAGACAACAAATATTTGTATCTCGTACAACAGTTTGTGGATGGGGATAATTTGTTGATGCTTTTCCAAAATCAGGGAATTTGGCAAGAAAACCAAGTTAAGCAACTATTACTCGAACTTTTACCTGTTCTCAAGTTTGTTCACGAACAAAAAATCATTCACCGAGATATTAAGCCTGAGAATATTATGCGCCGTCGCAGGGACGGTGTGTTCATGCTGATTGATTTCGGAGTTTCCAAACAGTTGTCGGGAACAGTGATGTCGAGACTGGGAACGCGAATTGGTTCGGATGGTTATGCACCATTTGAACAAATGAAATCGGGTGAAGCTTATCCAGCCAGTGATTTGTTTAGCTTGGGGGCGACGGCTTTTCATCTACTGACGGGGATACATCCTTCTGATTTGTCGGTGGAACAGGGTTATAGTTGGACTGGAAATTGGCAGCAACATTTGAAAAGTCCCATAGACAAGGGATTGGAATTGATTTTATCTAAGTTGTTGGCAAAAGATATCCAGCAGCGCTATCAATCAGCAGATGAAGTTTTCAAAGATTTTCAACGTCAGTCAAGACCGAATTTTATACAGACTTTAAAAAGGTTTGACTTTGACCCGGTAACAGTTGAGGTGCGGGGTAATATAAGTAGCCGTCAACGCTGTCAAGCACAATTTTTTAGTGAAAATTTAGGTAGCGGTGCAATCTTAGACATGGTAGCAATTCCTGGTGGCAGTTTCGTGATGGGTTCCCCCAATACGGAAGCAGGGCGAAGTAACAATGAAGGGCCGCAGCGTACTGTTAATATCTCTCCTTTTTTTATGGGTAAATATCCCATTACTCAAGAACAGTGGGAAGTAGTGATGGGGAATAACCCTTCTGATATCAAAGGTTTGAAACGTCCTGTAGAACAAGTAAGCTGGAATAATGCTCTGGAATTCTGCCAGAAAATTTCTCAAAAAACCGGCAAGATTTATCGCTTACCTTCGGAAGCCGAATGGGAATATGCTTGTCGCGCCGGAACTACAACGCCTTTCTATTTTGGCGAAACAATTACCCCAAATTTAGTTAATTATGATGGCAATTATCCCTACGGTGCTGCGCCGAAGGGACGTTACCGCAAACAAACAACGGATGTGGGGAGTTTTCCGCCGAATCCGTTTGGTTTGTATGATATGCACGGGAATGTTTGGGAATGGTGCAGCGATAAATGGCATGGTAATTATAACGGCGCACCGACTGATGGAAGTTCTTGGGAAACTGGAACAGATAATAACCGAGTGCTGCGTGCTGGTGCGTGGAACTGCAATACGGTCTATTGCCGTAGTGCCTATCGTGGCAGGAATTGGGCGGTCCATCGCAGCAGGCACCTCGGTTTTCGCGTGGTGGTAACGTCGGTTTCTTCCTCGTCCTAGTTTCCGCGTAGTAGTGGTAGGGTGCGTCGCATCAAAAATGTGTAAGGAAGATCGAAAATTTCACAGCGACGCACCACACAATAGTAAGGTGCGTCGCATTAAAAATCTGCAAATTGCCTAGAAAATTTCACAGCGACGCACCCTACAAATTAGGCTAATTTTTTCAATCGCCCTATCAATCGTCGATTCAATCGCCCAGTCAATCTATACAATATAAACAATATCATTCCTAAAATAAATGATTTGCTGTATCAATCCCGATTGCCCCAATCCTCAAAACCCGGACGGGCAAACATATTGCATCAGTTGTGGCCTTCAACTCGTACCCATCCTGCGAAATCGCTTCCGCATGATAAAACTCCTCGGTCAAGGTGGCTTCGGCAGAACCTATTTAGCAGAAGATATTGATAGACTAAATCAACCCTGTGTCGTTAAACAATTAGCACCCGATGTCCAGGGAACTTGGGCGATTAACAAAGCGGTAGAATTATTTCAGCTAGAAGCTAGACAACTGCAACAGCTAGGACAACATCCCCAAATTCCCTCACTAGATGCCTACTTTGAAGACAACAAATATTTGTATCTCGTACAGCAGTTTGTGGATGGGGATAATTTGTTGACGCTTTTCCAAAATCAGGGAATTTGGCAAGAAAGCCAAGTTAAGCAACTATTACTCGAACTTCTACCTGTTCTCAAGTTTATTCACGAACAAAAAATTGTTCACCGAGATATCAAGCCTGAGAATATTATGCGCCGTCGCAGCGACGGTGTATTAATGCTGATTGATTTCGGAGTTTCTAAACAGTTGTCGGGAACAGTGATATCGCGACAGGGAACGCAGATTGGTTCGCATGGTTATGCACCGCTTGAACAAATGCAAGGCGGTGAAGCTTATGCAGCCAGCGATTTGTTTAGCTTGGGGGCGACGGCTTTTCATCTACTGACGGGGGTACATCCTTATGGTTTGTGGACGGAACACGGTTATAGCTGGACTGCAAATTGGCAGCAACATTTGAAAAGTCCGATAGACAAGGAATTGGAATTTATTTTATCTAAGTTGTTGGCAAAAGATATCCAGCAGCGCTATCAATCAGCAGAGGAAGTTTTAAGAGATTTTCAACCTCAGTCAAGACAATCTCCCGCACCGACACCAATACCCACAATTCCTGTGATTCCACAGCACTCTTTGCCGTTACGAACTAACACAACAAGGCGAGGTTTCTTGCAATTAGCGGGTTTTGCTGGGGGAGGCTTTGCATTAGCTGTGCTGGGTCAAAGTTTGTTGAACAACAAATCTTCTTCATCTTCACCAAATCTTCCACCTTCATCCAACAAGGAGGCCCCATCTCCTAAATCATCAGCTCAAAAATCATCTCCAAAAACTACAGCCAAAAGTTCATCGCCCAAACCATCTCCACAATCTGTAGCAGAAAGTCCATCGCCCAAACCATCTCCAAAACCCGCACCAGAAACTCCAAAATCTCAGCCATCTTCCAATGCTTTAAAAAGCTTTACTTTTGAAACAGTGACAGTCAACTCAACGGGGCAAATTGCCAACCGCCGTCAAGGAAAAGCACAGGCTTTTATAGAAAATATTGGCAATGCTATTACTCTAGACATGGTAGCACTTCCTGGCGGCAGTTTCTTGATGGGTTCGCCCGATACGGAAGCCGGACGAAGTAGTTATGAAGGGCCGCAGCGTACCGTGAATATCCCTGCTTTTTTTATGGGTAAATATGAGATCACTCAAGAACAATACCAAGCGGTGATGGGAAATAACCCTTCTGAGTTCAAAGGTGCGAAACTTCCTGTCGAAAAAGTAAGCTGGAATGACGCTGTGGAATTCTGCAAGCGGCTTTCTAAAAAAACAGGCAAGACTTATCGCTTACCTTCACAAGCGGAATGGGAATATGCTTGCCGCGCCGGAACTAAAACACCTTTCTATTTTGGTGAAACAATTACGCCGGATTTAGTTAATTATAATGGCAATAATCCCTACTCTGGGGCATCGAAGGGACTTTACCGCAAACAAACAACTGATGTCGGGAGTTTTTCACCCAATGCTTTTGGACTTTATGATATGCACGGAAATGTTTGGGAATGGTGCAGTCATCTCGACAACGATCGAAGCGATCGCCGCGTGCGGTGTGGCGGTTCCTGGAAGGACGCTGCGGTGAATTGTCGCAGTGCGTATCGTCTTAGCAATGTGGCGGGCGATCGTTACTCGGACATCGGTTTTCGCGTGGCTTTGGTTTCCGCGTAGTCTCTGGTTTTCGGTTCTTTGCTGTAGTCTCCCGCGAGGACTTTTCTTTTAAGGCTGGGCGGTTTCAACCTGGTTGAGAAATATAGTCCTTGACGCATCAAAACCTTCATAACCGGGTTTTTTGGGGTTTTTGCGGTCTGTAGCGCGTCTTCTGGGCAAAAAAACCCGGTTTCTGACTACCCGTGCATAAGTCCTATAATAGTTCAAATATGCCAAGCTCACACATTAGGAAGGATAAAAAATATGACCCTCAATCTTCCTCTTCCCGATTCAATTGAAAATTTTATTAACGAACAAGTGGCAATCGGAGGCTACAGTAATGCAGCGGAATACATCTTGCACCTAATTCGCCAAGAACAAGCAAGAGCCGCGCGGGTTGAGTCGTTATTGTTGGCTGGTTTGGATAGTGGCAATTCTATAGAGATTACCGATGATTGGTGGGAGCAAAAACGCGATCAGTTGGTGCAGAAACTTGACCCACAGCAGCAATGACTAAACGGATTGTCATTACACCAAGAGCAAGTCAAGATTTAGACGAAAATTTTGCTTATATTGCTCAAAATAATCTTGATGCTGCATTGCGTTTTTTTGATGCAGCACGTCAGACATTTGCGAGATTGGCTCAAATGTCGGGAATGGGTCGCCTGTATCCGGTTAAAAATCCACGGTTGGAGGGTTTGCGAAGATTGTCAGTTAGGGGGTTTGAGAATTATCTGATTTTCTATCTGTCTTTTGATAACTATATTGAGGTAGTGAGAATTCTGCACGCAGCGAGAGATTTAGAGGAAGTTTTGTCAGGAGATGAAGCTGATTGACTTTGTAGAGTAGGAAAATTTTTCAGGCTGCCAAATCTCCATCCCACGGTTCACTCCTGTCGGTATTACTTAATACTCGATCGCCCCCAAAATGACATTACATGGCCGCACAGATTCCCATGATGATATAGTATGTCAATCTCACAGAAAAGTCAAGCTCGATCGCCCTTAAATTCTAATATTTCAAAAAGCTCATCAAGCAATTTCCTAATTTATTTTCCATTGCACGATCGCCAATCTCTTCAGTCTGGCGTTGCGCTGACTTCGTTTGACAATCGCCCCAGCCATCGCCCCAGCCCTCGCCCCAGCCATCGCCCCAGCCATCGCCCGCTGTTAATTAAGGTTAATATAGGATTTGGGGGCGATCGATACTACAATGCCATTAAACGCCGCATCGCTTCTGTCTGAAATGCTACACGATTTGGAAATAATGACAGATCCGTGGCAAGATTAAGGGAATGTTAAGTTATGCGACGCCTTCGCAAACAAGATTTCCCGCTGAAACTGTCCCCCTAACCCACCTTCCCCATTAGGAACCCACCCATCTATGATTCCCAACCATTCCTTCGCGGCTGACGAGCATTCTAGCAAACCCGACAAGCCCGAGGAAGCTTGTGGCGTTTTCGGTATCTACGCACCGGGTGAAGATGTCGCCAAGTTGACCTACTTCGGTTTGTATGCTTTGCAGCACCGCGGTCAGGAATCAGCAGGAATTGCCACCTTTGACGGTGAAAAAGTCCACCTGCACAAAGATATGGGACTGGTTTCCCAAGTCTTTAACGAATCGAGTTTAGGTCACTTGCCCGGTAACTTAGCCGTAGGGCACACTCGCTACTCTACTACCGGCTCCTCGCGCGTGGTCAACGCTCAGCCTGTGGTTGTCGAAACTCGTTTGGGAAGTCTGGCCCTAGCACATAACGGTAATCTTGTCAATACTAAAGAATTGCGCGAAGAATTGCTGTCTCGGAAGTGCGAATTTGTCAGCACGACGGATTCAGAGGCGATCGCAGTGGCGATCGGTTCCGAGGTAGACAAGGGCAAAGACTGGCTGGAAGCAGCGATCAGTGCCTTTGGTATGTGCCAAGGAGCCTTTAGTTTGACGATCGCCACCCCTAAAGGCGTGATGGGAGTCCGCGACCCCCAAGGCGTCCGCCCGTTGGTAATTGGCATCCTCCCCACAACTCCGGTACGATACGTTTTAGCATCGGAAACTTGCGGCTTGGATATTATCGGTGCTGAATTTTTGCGGGACGTAGAACCCGGGGAATTAGTTTGGATTACAGAGGAAGGTATGGCTTCCTTCCACTGGAGTCAGCAGCAGAAGCGCAAACTTTGTATCTTTGAAATGATCTATTTTGCTCGACCGGACAGCCAGATGGAAGGTGAAAGTTTGTACAGCTACCGACTGCGGATCGGGCGTTTGTTGGCAGCAGAATCTCCGGCTGATGCTGATATAGTTATCGGCGTTCCCGATTCTGGAATCCCGGCGGCGATCGGCTTTTCTCAAGCTTCCGGCATTCCTTACGCCGAAGGATTGATTAAAAATCGCTACGTCGGGCGCACTTTTATTCAACCGACTCAGACAATGCGTGAGTCAGGAATCCGCATGAAACTCAACCCTCTCAAAGATGTGTTGGAAGGGAAGCGGGTAATTATTATCGATGATTCGATCGTGCGCGGTACTACCAGTCGCAAAATCGTCAAAGCCTTGCGGGATGCTGGCGCAACAGCAGTTCACATGAGAATTTCCTCGCCACCGGTGACTCATCCGTGTTTCTACGGTATCGACACCGACAATCAAGATCAGTTGATTGCTGCTACTAAGTCAGTCGCAGAAATCGGCACCCAAATTGGGGTTGATTCCTTGGCTTTCTTGAGTTGGGATGGAATGCTGAAGGCGACTAACGAAGACCCGATGAGTTTTTGTTCAGCGTGTTTCACCGGTGATTATCCGATCGACGTTCCAGAAATGGTAAAACGGTCTAAGCTCATATTAGAAAAGGCTGGAACCTAGAAAATCCCACAGCGAAAAAGCGATCGCCCGTCACTTTCCGCAATTTATGGATTTTCAAGTTTTTCTGGTAAGTCATTGCCAGAATGTGTGTAGAAATGTTACATTAACTTAGCTTTAGCAATTCTTGCAGAATTGGTGAACTGTAGTGAACAGTCGCTTGGGTAGAACTTGTGTGAAACCCAACCCTCGGATTGGAGATTTGAGATTTGTGCTTGAATCTAAAATCGCCAATCTAAAATCGATGGTTTTTCCCTACACTCTCGTTCACAATTCCTGCTCGAAACGCTGTATGCTACCTGCAGACTGGAGGTAGTTCCTCCAGATGTCCACTCTCAGATGGAAGTCGCATTTCGCACCAACAACGGGCACATGAGATTTTTTCAGATAACAGGGTCGATCGCACTAATTTTTCCGACACAAGTATTCCACAAGCCAACTTGCTTGAGAATCGCGGACGGGCTATTCATGCGAACTAAAGAACTTTAGAAACCCTTGCAGAGTAAAAATATGGCTCCTTGCAGTTTGAATGTTACCTCACCTGCATAGGGCATACAACCCCCCGACATGAGTCGGGGAGAGCCAAAAAATTTAGATTTTAGTTTAAGCCCCCAGATTCATCTGTGGAGTAAATCTAAAATCTAAAATCTAAAATCTAAAATCGATTGACTGTTAAAAGAAGGCGGAATGCGGTTTCTCAAGTCAGCTTAAATCGGAAACTTCGTGCAATCAAATACTGTTCTCAATCCCGCGAGCAATCCAGGCTCATCCTCTCGTACAGCAGAGTTACCTTTTACTCTTCAAGATATCAAGGCAGCCATTCCAGCCCACTGTTTTGAGCCCTCGGCATGGAAATCTCTGGCTTATTTCTTTTTAGATATTGGCATCATCGCAGGTTTGTATGCGATCGCCTACACCCTGGATTCCTGGCTCTTTTATCCAATCTTTTGGTTGATGCAGGGAACCATGTTTTGGGCATTGTTTGTAGTGGGTCACGACTGCGGACACGGTTCATTTTCTAAGAGCAAATGGCTCAACAACCTGATCGGACACCTGTCCCACGCTCCAATTCTCGTGCCCTTCCACGGTTGGCGGATTAGTCACAGAACCCACCACGCAAATACAGGCAGCTTAGATAACGATGAAAGCTGGTATCCGGTATCGGAAAGCAAATACAATCAAATGCCTTGGTACGAAAAGCTAGGACGCTTTTATTTGATGTTATTTGCCTATCCAATTTATCTATTTCGCCGATCGCCCGATCGGGTAGGTTCTCACTTCATGCCCGGTAGCCCGATTTTCCGTCCGTCCGAAAAATGGGATGTGTTGACAAGTTCCGCATCCTTGGTACTGATGGTAAGCTTTTTAGGCGCGCTAACCTATCAGTTTGGTTGGCTGTTTTTACTCAAGTTCTACTTGGTTCCCTATGTAGTGTTCGTGATGTGGCTGGATTTGGTAACATTCCTGCACCACACTGAGGCGGATATTCCTTGGTACCGCGGAGATGATTGGTCTTTCTTGAAAGGTGCATTGTCTACGATCGATCGCGACTACGGAATCATCAATTCCATCCATCACGATATCGGCACCCACGTAGCCCACCACATTTTCTCGACAATGCCGCACTATCACTTGAAGGAAGCAACGGAAGCAATTAAACCAGTGTTGGGCGATTATTATCGCAAGTCAACCGATCCAATTTGGAAGAGCTTTATTCGCTCTTACTGGGATTGTCATTTTGTCTCCGATACAGGTTCTGGAGTTTACTACGAATCACCTAACAGTCGGCGATCTGCTGAAGTTAAGTAGTTTAAATAAGCAATAGAAGAGGTAAAAACTCGGCTTCTTTAAGAAACCGGGTTTTTCTTTTTTATGCGTGTTTGATAAGGATCGCGAATTAAATAACTTACAATTTTAATTGTTATTGTGGGATGGGCGTCCCGCCCGTCCTTTTTGGACGGGCGGGAC
>NZ_JAUBUC010000195.1:0-2465 GCF_036705285.1 Microcoleus sp. B4-C1
TTGTTAGAGTCGATAGGGGCATTTCTACCCCTACCTCTCCTTCAGAACCGGACGTGAGACTTTCGCCTCATCCGGCTCCTTGATATCTTCATCCTTTGTTAAGGATACAATTCAAAACGGATTGCTAGAATAGTCCTTGTTGAGAGAACCGTCATTTTCCGTTTTTGTGTCGTGACAGTGTTTATGCAGAAGTTGGAGGTTTTTGTACTCATCCTTACCGCCTAGTGAGCGGGGTTGGATATGGTCAACTTCTACAGTGTCTGTAGGTGTAAAGTACAGACCACAGTGGGTACATTTACCTTTTTGTGTCTTAAGCAGTGTTGCCACTCTTTTTGGTGTTTCCGGGTATTCTCCGCGTCTCTTGCTCCAGTAAATCCAGTCACCATCGTAAGGCGTTGCGTTACCCTTCACTTTGACGTGCCTTACAATAGGCCTTGCTTTGTGTTGGACTAATTCTAAACCTTCTTCTGTGCTGAAACACCAATTTCTGTCGCCTACTGTTCGCCAGTATTTGTCTTTATTGATGCTACCTTTTCCCCGTCTTCTCGCCCATGCTCTTAGCTTGTCATAGGTAAGACTGTCTACCTTGTTAAAGGTATCTTTACTTACTACTGTTGAGTAATAGTTTGACCATCCCCTAATTATTGGATTCAGCCGACTAATTAAAGCGACTTGGGGGGCGGTGTTATGGGTGTCTATCACTTCTGCAATTTTAGCCAGATGGGCTTTGACTTTGGGCTTAGACGGGGTGATTAATGTTGTAAAACCTAGCGGTATTCCTACTGTATTTTTAGCACTTCGATAGTTGCCTACCTTGTATTGTTGTACATGGAATCCTAAGAACTCAAACCCAACATTTCCATTATATTCGTTGAGGGTGTGGGTTAATTTTGTTTTACTTGGCTTCAATTCTAAGCCAACATCACTTAACCATTCTGCAATTATTTTCTGACAGGCTAGTATTACTTCAATGTCTTTGTGAATAATCACAAAATCATCGGCGTACCGGATTAAACTTAAAGAACCTCGTTTATCTTTTTTACTGATTCCGTAGTATCCTTTTGTTAGCGTTTCGGCATATTGTTTGACCCGTTCTTCCATTCCATGTAAGGCAATGTTAGCCAAAAGTGGAGAGATGACCCCACCTTGTGGTGTGCCTTCTTTGGTCGGGAAGATTTCACCTTGGTCTAATACCCCACTTTTAAGCCAGGACTTAATTTGTGTTCGGAGTCCTGGATAGGTATTGATTTTGTCAAGTAATGCTTTGTGATTAATGCGGTCAAAACATTTGGAAATATCAGCGTCTAGCACATATTTAGCTTTGTATCTGATACTGTCAAAGATAGCTCCAATCGCATCGTGACATGACCTACCGGGTCTAAAACCGTATGAGTTTGGCTCAAATTTTGCCTCCCATTCTGGCTCAAGTGCTGCTTTCACAACTGCTTGCAAGGCGCGGTCGTACATTGTGGGTATTCCTAATGGTCTGGACTCATTGGTTCCTGGTTTTGGTATCATTACCCGACGTGTCGGTTGTGATTTACCAGTTATTTTGAGTTGACCTACTAGCTTTAATCGTTGCTTTGGGGTTAACAATTTTATGCCATCCACACCTGCTGTACGCTTGCCAGTATTGTCTTGTGTTACCCGTCGTACCGCTAGAACCTTATTAGACCATGAATTAATCAAGGTCTTTTGAAGCTTCCGAACTGCTTTAACATCGCCACGCTCACTTGCTCGATAGATACGTCTTTGCAACTTAAATGTCAATCTTTCGGCTTTTCGCCAATTGATTTGATTCCATTCCACCGTCGGGTTGTCCCGCGTTTTAGACTTATTCATTGCTACTAAGTTCCTATCCTTGAAGTTACCGTGTACCTGTCTGCATATCTCTGTCATTACAACAGAGCATTGGCTTCTGATACAATCCCTCTCTCATATATTGTTCGTTAGCTACTTACTGGATAATCGACATGATTCCAGAAATATATAAGAGTTACTTCGTTCCAAATACACATTGTTTGAGTTTTTAGTGCGATGCTATCCACCGGGTTTATGGGCGGTGCTTATAGGTCAAGTGTGAAATTGCCTATGCCCTATCCTTGCCTTTTGGCTTGGTCTTAATCAGTCTTTACCGTGTTTTTTCAACGGGTTTATTCTTGATTTAGCCATTTGACCATCTGAAAATTACGATGGTTCAGACACATCTTTGCTTTCGCTACACATGAACTCGTGCTCGACAGTTACCAGTTTCGGCTACCAGTAGTTCTTGTCTTTTATCCCCGCTTTACCCTATTGGTTGCTACCCAACAAAATAGGGGATATGCTTTTACCGCTGCACTTGCGGACTAGGACTAGGGACTTGTGAATCCCGCACCTAGATGTGTATTCAGTTATACTAACCATTTGGTTAGGCTAACCATCCCTGAGTATCTCTACCCATTTAGGTTAAACGAATCGCACTC
>NZ_JAUBUC010000196.1:0-2446 GCF_036705285.1 Microcoleus sp. B4-C1
CATATTTTTTGGCAATTTTACTAGCTTTTCCATTTTAACCCTTTTGCGACATATTCGCCAAAGTGAGATGCACCCAATCTAGATCGGGATAGATGTTCGACAGTTTACGAAAAGTTAAGCGAGAAGTACCCGTGTTTTTATTGAATAAAGTATTTAAAACACAAAATGCAGGCGAGAGCTTGTGTATCGCTCATAAACTGAAATACGATCTACTGGACATTGCAGATTCTCTATCTTAAAATAGATAAATTCTGTCATACTCAGGCGCTTGCGGAAAAACGGCTGGTCATTACTAAGCTTGTTATACAAAAGATGCCATTACACAAGGTATTAGCAAACAAGATGGAGCTAAAAAAATAAATAAGAAACGCTGATACCGCATTCATTAACACTTCCATTTGATTAACTTTACTTACTGGGTAAGACTAGCAACATGAACAACACTCCTATTCGTTCAAAAGACCGTTTTTTGGTTTTCGGCGCCCCGGCGATCGAAGATGCCGAAATTCAAGAAGTGGTGTCAACCATGAAAACAGGTTGGCTGGGTACAGGCCCTAAAGTCATGAGTTTTGAAAATGACTTCAAAGCTTACAAGGGTTCCCAGTACGCGATTTCAGTCAATTCCTGTACGGCGGCACTGCACTTGAGCATCCTCGCTGCTTCGTTAGAACCGGGGGATGAAGTCATTACTACTCCGATGACTTTTTGCGCTACAGTTAATGCGATCGTCCACGCCGGGGCAACGCCGGTACTGGCGGATGTAGATCCGGTGACAATGAATATTGACCCGGCTCAAGTCGAAGCTAAAATAACTTCAAAAACTAAAGCAATTTTGCCAGTTCACTTCGCAGGTCGTCCCTGCGATATGGATGCGCTTTGCGAGATTGCTCGCCGTCACAACTTGAAGTTAATTGAAGACTGTGCTCACGCGATCGAAACAGAGTACAAGGGGCGGAAAGCAGGCACATTTGGCGACTTCGGATGCTTCAGCTTTTATGTCACCAAAAACATTACGACAGGCGAAGGAGGAATGATTATCGTCAGCAGTCAAGAATACGCCGACAGGCTCAAAATTTTAGCGCTGCACGGTATGAGCAAAGATGCTTGGAAGCGCTTCGGAGACTCGGGTTACAAGCACTACCAAGTGGTGGAGGTCGGTTTTAAATACAATATGATGGATCTGCAAGCTGCGATCGGCATTCATCAAATGAAACGAGTTGCTCCTTATTGGCAGCGGCGGGAGCAGGTTTGGCAGCGCTACAACGAAGCATTTGCGGATTTGCCGATTACTTTGCCAGCGAAGCCCGAACCGGATACCATTCATGCTTATCACCTGTACACCATCCTGGTAGATGAAGCCAAAACAGGAATCAGCCGCGACGAGTTTCTCAACGCTATGAATGCTGAAAATATCGGTGTCGGCGTACATTATATGAGTATGCCCGAACATCCTATCTATCAAGAAATGTTTGGATGGCAGCCGGAAGACTATCCGAATGCTAGCTACATCGGACTGCATACAATTAGCTTGCCGATTTCGGCAAAATTAACAGATGCAGATGTGGAAGATGTAATTGCTGCTGTTAAAAAATGTTTGGCGATCGGCAAAACTAAGAATCTAGCTTTGGCAACAGCAGGCTAAAGTCCTGAAATAGCTTGTCATTAAAACATCCTAGCTGTTTTTTTAGAAAAGCAGCTAGGATGTTTTTTTCGATATTTTTTCTCCACAACGCCCTTTACCAAGAAATTGGGTCTAAAGCCCCGTCCTTCGCTTGACGGCTTTAATTAATTATCAACTTTTGTTAATTGTTTTCTTGAACTTTCTTGCATTGTGTTCATTGTAGAGTCCAATAACTAGACTACAGGTAGAATAACCGCCGATACACATGAGACACCACGCTCAAACGACAGGTCCCAAAACAATAATGGTTAGTGGGTGGCGAAAACCACGAAAAACATAGCTGGGCTAACTAATGTAAGCCAAAATCAGAGACTAAACTTTTTATTTCTAAAATCTACTGTGGGGCACACAGAAACAAGAGAAGCAATTCTCGAAAGCTTGGGGAGACAAACCCTCGCGAGGCTATCTAAATTAAGCTCGATATTTGGTTCTTTTGAACGGATACCAGGTTTAAACACTGCCGCAAGGATAGATAGTTTTAAGGTATGTCGCAGAACCAAGAATCCCCTCGCGTTCAGGCAGGGGAGTGTCAAAAGGTAATGATTCAATACGCTTGGGTTAAAACTATTTATTCCGGGCGAGATCCCTTGCAGCATCCCCCTGATTGTTGGGGGACGCAAGAGTAATTTCTTGTCCCCCCCTTGTAGGGGCGGTGCTAAGAGTGCCCGCCCCTACAAGGGGGGATCGAGCTTAGGATCGCGAATTAAATAACTTACAATTTTAATTGTTATTGTGGGATGGGCGTCCCGCCCGTCCAAAAAGGAC